>NZ_JBLTJC010000170.1:0-21354 GCF_048158785.1 Streptomyces colwelliae
CCCCCATCCCCACCGACTCCACCCTCACCTGGCCCACCTCCAACGCCCCGCTCGCGGCGTCCACTTCGGGGTTCGTCCGGCACTACGGGTCCCAACGGGACGGCAACGTAGGCCTGGTGCTTCCCGAGCCGCTGTCGGCGGACCTCGTGAGCGGGCTGCACCAGCAGGTGATGACGGCGCTCGGGCTGGGGAACGTGCCGGACACGCATCCGGTGCGGGAGCAGTTGCGGACGGTGGCGAGCGCCGAGACGCTGGTGCTCAACCTGCCGTATCTGCGCGGGAGTCTGGGTTTCCGGATCAGGGTGACCGTGGACGGCCGGGACCGGGACGTGGACCTGCGGATGCGGCTCGCGGACCCGAGGGAGGCGGCCCGGTACGGGGAGGCCGAGGGCGCCGTGCGGGACGTACGGGTGGAGCGGCGTGGCATCGGTTCGCAGGAGTCCGTGTCGTCGGAGGCGTCCGGCAACATCCGTACGGTGATGCTGCCTTGGACCGCGCTGTTCCCGGTGGCCCGCGCGATCCCGGTGCGCGGTGTCGATGCCGCGCTGACCCTCGCGCTGACCTTGAACCAGCTCTCGTCGAGCGCGTCGGTGACGACGGCGGTGACGTCGACGACGGCGCAGCGCAGCAACGAGCCTTCGGAGCCGTACGACTTCACCGCCCTGTGGGACGTACGGGTCGACACTCCGGCGCTGGCCGCTCCCCTCGACTGGTCGCCGGAGCAGTCGCACGGGCCGGTGACCCTCTGGTTCCCGCAGCATCTGACGCGGGACGAGGCCGGGGAGTTGCCGGCGGCGGCGGATCTGGACGAGCTGCCGATCTGGGGCGTGGACACGGTGGCGGAGCCGGGGCGGCTGCTCGCGGAGACGCTGCAACGCTTCAGGGTCCGGCTGGAGGACGTGGACAAGGACTCCCTGGCGGAGCTGGAGACGTTCCTGTCGGAGCCGTTGCTGCGGGGCACCCTGCCGATGCAGCGGGAGGGGGGCGTCTTCTCGCCGGTGCTGCTCGACACGTCGGGACGCGCGCTCGGCATGTTCCAGTTGCTGACCGAGGTGACGGTGGGCGAGCCGCAGCGGCGGAGCGTTGCCGGGAAGATCAACCTGGAGAGCCACCTCACGCAGCTGGTGAAGCTCGACGCCCAGTCGAAGTTCAGCAGCGGCGCTTCCCTGTCCGGGAGCGTCGGTCCCGCGCTCACCGGCGACCACAGCCAGGGCCACCCGGAGGCGACGCGGAAGGTCGGCGGCGGTGTGCTGGGGCGGGCCTCGGTCCAGGCCGGGACGAGCGACTCGCTGAGCCAGAGCGCCGGCGCGTCGCTGATGCACGCGGTGCGCACCAACCGCAGTCACCTGCTGGTGCCGGCCTCGGTGGAGCACACGCTGGCGTTCCACCGGCCGGGCGGCGGGCGGGAGATCTTCGAGCCGGGCGAGTGGCGAGCCGGAATGCATCTGCGGGTGATGACCGCCGAGGACGCCCGGGGCCATGCGCCGGCGGAGGAGGAACTGCGGCGGCTCCCGGCGGAGTTGGAGCATCTGCGGTCGATCGGCGCCAACGCGACACCGCTGGCCGTGACGGGCGCCGAACCGCTCTTCGTGCACGCCGAGAACTGGCTGCGCCGCGAGGGCTTCCTGCCCGCCGACGCCAACGCCCGCACCCGGGTGATGCCCGACGAGGCACTGGTGCAGGCCCAGTTGAACAACCTGCGCCGGTTCGAGCAGACCCGGTCGCAGATCGGGCTGCGGGCCGCCACGGACGCCATGCTGGACGGCGGCCACTCGCTCTTCCTGGAGATCCCGGGGGTGGGCGGCAATCGCCGGGTGCGGCTGGTGCTCAGCGCGGTGCGCGGCGAGGGCGAGAGCACGCACACCACGGTGTTGCCGGATGTGCAGGGCACCGGTCTGGCCTCGCTGTCGACGGTCGCCACCGACCAGAACGGGTCGCAGTACGGGGTGTCGTACGGCGTCGGCGGTTCGGTCGGAGGGCCGGTGCGCGGCGGCGCGTGGACTCTCGGCGGCACCGCCGACCATGTGCGCAACCACCAGGTGCAGCACGACAACAGTGTGCAGTTGTCCCTCGGGCACGACCAGCAGTTCATCGGCAGCGGGGCGGGACAGCGCAGCGAGGTGTTCGAGGTGCCGGCCGCCCTCGCGCTCGACCTGTACGAGGGACCGGGGGAGGAGGCCCTGCTGCGGTTCGCGCACCAGACGGTCGTAGAGCCGTATGTCCCGCACGGCGCTCCGGCGCCCGGTCCGGACGACCCGCCTTCGCCGCCGGACCGGGTGGCGGGGACGCTGCGGCTGTCGGTGCCGACGCTCCGTACGCTGCCCGGCGACGAGGCCGTCCCGGCGGCGCCCGCCGCGCACACCGTGCGGGCGGCCGACGACGCCGACCGCACGGCGCTCGACCTGACCGACGCGAACGGCGGCCTGCTGGACGGCGCGATACCGCTGCCCGACGACTCGATGGTGGAGGTGTTCCAGGCGTCGGCCGCGCTGGACGAGGCGTTCCGCGCGGTGCTCGGCAACACGTACCAGGGGCATCCGGCGCGCGGTCTGCTGGACGGCGTACGGGACGCGGTCGGGGGCGTGACTCCCGGGCCGGTGGCGCGCGTTGGACGTGCCGTCGGCGAGTCGCTGGCCGGCGCCGATGCCACCGACCCGACCACGGTGACGGCGGAGATGCTCAGCGCCGCCCGCAGCCCCGCAGCCCTGCTGGCCCGCGGCCACCAGGTGTTCAAGGGCGCCTATGTGATCGAGGGGCTCACCCTGCCGGGGCTCGCCGCGGACGAGGTGCTGTCGGTGGAGATCCGGGGCGCGCTGCGCCGGCCGCGGGCGTCGGGTGAGATCACGCAGTACTTCGAGACCGGGCTCAGCGCCGCCGACGGCGCCGGGCAGCAGCGCGGGGTGTCCGGCGCCGCGCAGTGGGCGGGCGGCTTCACCGCGGTCCGCAACAACTCCTCGGCCCAGACCCCGAGTTCCGACCAGGCCGCAGGCAACGACGGCGACGTCGGCGGCCTCGGCGACGGCGGCATGCAACGCCGCGCCGACGACCCGGAACAGCAACAAGACAGCTCTACGACCGGTTCCGCGCCCCGCACGGCGAGCCTCAACCCCTCGGCCCGCTACACCCGTACCACCCGCGCCGACCGGTCGCGGGCGCTCGCCTCCTCGACGGTCGTGAACCGCACCGCCACCGAGAGCGGCGCCCAGCACCGCATCACGGCCGACGCGCTCCTCCTGGTCACCTTCCGGCGCGGCACCCGCAACGCCGTGGGCAACGCGTTCGGGCAGGGCGAGGGCCGCGCCGTCACGGTGGCGGTCGAACTGCCGGACGCCGTACGGTTCCTGGCCACCCCGGCCCAACTCCGGCGCCACGCGGCCTGGTTCACGACCGTGCCCGGACTCACCGTGCCCGCAGCGGTACCGGGCTCCGTGCCGCTGCCGCGCCGCTTCGTCGCCTCCCGCGAGGTGGGCCTCGGCAGCGTCCAGGCGATGGACCAGTACATCGACGCCACCCGCACCGTGCAGCGCCCCGACCGACTGCGCCAACAACTTCTCCCCCTCATCGAGGACGAGGCCCCCGGCACCACCCGCCCGGGCCACGCGTCGTACCTCTCCGGCGTCGACACCCGTATCGCCGACCTCACCTCCACGGCGGGCCTGCGCACCCTGGCCGGGCGCGGCCCCGGCCACGTACAACGCTTCCGGTTCCGCCACGTCGGCTACGGCGGTGCCCGCCTCGTCGAGGTCACCCTCTCCGCCCAGCCGGACGCCGACGACCACGCGCTACGGCTGCTGCGCGGATACCCGGGGGCAGCGGGCTCCGGCATCGAGCAGTACCACGGCCACACCCCGTCCTCGGTGACCGACAAGACCTCCCACAGCACCCGGCACTCCGGGTTCGTCCAGTTCCAGGCCCGGTTCCCGAGGCCCACCGGCGGCCCCCGCACCGACCGGGCGGCCGCGCTGCTCAGCGCGGACACCGTGCGCGGCAACTCGGCCCGGGTGACCCGGGCCGCCGAGGACCGGCACTGGCTGCGCACCGACAACGTCGCCGACTTCGACGGCGTCCCGTACCGGATCGTCGCCACCGTACGGTCGACGCCGACCGCCGACTGGCTGGTGGACCTGCCGGGCAGTGTGTTCCAGCACGGCGTGCTCAGCCTGACCGACGCGGACACTCCGCTCGCCAATCGCATCGCCCACCTCTTCTTCGGCCGGCCGACGCGGAGCGTCACGGTGCACACCGCCGCCGCGCTGCGCTTCACCGGCAGCGAGACCGCCGAACCCGCCACGCCCGAGCCGCAGTTGACGGCGGGCCACTCGGTGCGACGGCCGACGGCGACCGGGCGACGCTTCACACCGGGCGGCCCCGCACCGGTGTTCTCCTTCGACGCGGGCACCCACCTCGCCACCGCGCTCGGCGAGGTGGCCCCGGCCCTCACCCGCTCCTGGCGCGCGCTCGCCGCCTCCGACTCCGCGGACGCAACCGCCGTACGGATCGGCGAACTCCTCCAGGCCGGCACCATCTCGCTGGACCACCCGCGCGGCCCCGCCGGCATCACCACCACGATGCCGGGTGCCTACCCGTTCCAGAGTCCTCCCGGCACCCCGCCCCGGCTCACCGTGGAGCTGTTCCGGCCGCGCCGGGAGACCGACACCGGGGACGTGACGATCGACCGGGTACGGCTCAGCACGGTCAGCGCGGGCTCCGCCTCGCACGCGGGTCTCACCGGCGGCCTCTCGGCACAGGGCGCCTTCAGCCTCCACGACTCCAACCGCCAACTCCTCGGCTTCACCGCGCCGGTCCTGGCCCGCCCGGCCCAGGACCCCGGCTCGGGCGCGGCCGTCGCGGGCACCCGCCGCGAGTGGCTCAAGCACGGCAACACCACCACCCCGGAGGGCGCGCGCGGCACCCGCAGCCACGAGATCCTCGCCGACGCCCTGATCACCGTGCACGGCCCGAACGGCACCCGGTACGTCTCCGGCACGGTCCGGCTGCGCCCCCTGGAGCGCGACCTCCTCGGCCACGGCGTCACCACCTCCCGCACCGACCCGGGCGTGTACGACGGCGCCTCCCTGACCCGCGAGGCCGCCGACGCGCAGGCACCGGGCGACCGCGCGGACGAGGTCCTGCGCAATTGGCGCACGGTCCCGCTCCGCGACCTGCCGACCCTGCTGGTCCAGGGCATCCAGGCGGACCCCGACGCACACGGCGCCGACGACATGCTCCAGCTGTGGCTCGCCACGGACGGCAGCGCCGAGCAGACGGCCCGCGCCCTGTACGCCGCTTCGGGCACGGCCGCGCTGCTACGACGGCCTGTTGAACTCGCGCTGCGTGACGGCGAGGGCGTGCGGTTCCGGCGGTTCGCGGCGGACGGGGACCCGGAGGTCACGCTGGGCGTGGAGGAACCGGGCGCGGGGCGGGAGGACGAGGAGCGGGACGACGCGGCCGACGACGCCGGTTGGACGGACGTACGGGATCAGATGCGCACGCTGGACGAGGCCGGGCAGGCGGAGGACGTCGCACGCACGCGGGAGGCCCAGCTCCAGGAGCGGGTGCCGGATGCCCAGCGCGTGCTGGACGAGACCGAGCCGCCGGTCACGGAGGCGGAGGGGGACCGGGACGACGCCCGCGCCGCCGCGAACGCCGCGGCCACCGAACTCACCGCCGCCGAGCGGGCCGTCCCGGTCGCCGAGCGCACCGATCAGGAACGGCGCGCCCGTGTCACGGAGTTGACCAGGGACCTCCAGGACCAGACCGGACGGGTGGCGGACGCGACCCGTGCGGCTGGGGAGTTCCACGACGCGGTCCGCACGGCGCAGGACGAACTGGCGGCGGCGGAGAGGGCCGTACGCGAGGCGGAGGAGGCCGCACGGCAGCGGCCCGGCAACTCGTCGGCCCAGGGCGGGAGTTCGCGTCGGGGCGAGGGCAACTCCTCCTCGGGCGGCTCCGGTTCGCCCGCCCGGCGCGAGTCGCACCGGAACCGGGCCCGTACCGCGCTGGACCAGGCACGGACCGAGGCCGCGGCAGCCGACCGCGCCGTCGACGCCGCCCGGCACGCCGCCAACGACACCCGGCGCAGGCTCGGCCTGGCCGAGGACGTGGCACGCCACGCCGCCGGCGCCCTGACCAGCGCCCGGAACAGGGTCGCGACGGCGACCGAGGCGCACGGCACGGCTCAGGCGGCGCTCACCGCCGCCACGGCACGCCACGACCAGTTGGTCGCCGCGCGGAACGAGGCCCAGGAGGCGTTCGACGCCCTCCGGCACGAGATCGCCGACTCCCTCGCCGAGCAGGCCAGGCAGGCGACCCGGCAGCGCCACGCGGAGCGGGACCTCGCCGATGTCGTCACCGTCCTGGAGGCGCGGCGAGCGGCGACGGGCGACGGCACGGCACCCCTGCCGACCGGCTCCCTGGCCGCGACCCCCGCCACCTGGCCCCGCCGCACCCACCGCCCGACACCGGCCCGCGACGACGCCGGACCGACGGCCGAACCGGCGGAGGACCCGCAGGAAGAACCCGAGGACGACCCTCAAGTGGCGCCCCAGCAACCGGAGTTCCAGCCGGCCGGAGCCGGGAACGACACCGACGGGGAATCAGAAGACGACGAGGACGACGAAGAGGACGACGAGGACGACGAGGACGGCCAGGACGGCCAGGACGGCCAGGACGGCGAAAGCGACGGCGACGAAGGCGACGGCGGTGCGAACGGCCGGCGCGGTGAAGGCTCCGGCGGCGGCCGCTACCGCCCCGTCGTGTCGCGGGAGCAGCGCCCCGAGACGTTCGCCCGTTCACTGGCCCGGCTGCTCGCCGACTCCGGCGCCGCCCCCGCGTGGGCCCGGGACCGTGACCCACACGGTGCGCTGCTCGCCTGGGTCCAGGCCGATGTGGCGGCTCATGGCGCCCCCGACGACCCGAGATTCCCGGCCCCGGGCACAGACGTGTCGACCGGCGCGCTGGCACACATCGGCGCCCTCACCGAGGAGTTGCGCGCTCAGGCGATCCTCCAGAACGGCATGGTGACCGTCGCGGAGGCCGGACTCGACGACTCCGCCCGCCTCGCACTGGTGCTGGCCAGCCCCGACACCCCCTTCTACGTGGCCACCCTGGCGGCACTGGTCGTACGGGACACCGGGCGCCCGGTCCAGGTGCTCAGCCCCGGCGACCGCGTCCAACGCTTCGGCCCGGCCGACGGCACCCCGCTGACCTTGTACTTCGACGGCAACCGGTTCTCGGTCAACCCGCCCGCCCCGGACGACGACTGACCGGTCGTCACCCGATCACCTTTCTGGAAGGAACAGCATGTCCGGCAAGAACAGCCCGCACCACCAGGCAGCGACGGGCGGGACGGAGCCCACCGCGGCCCCGGACACCACCGCGGGCGGCGCCCCCGAGACCGAAGCGGCACTCCCGCCGACCAGCGGGGAGACGACGGCCGCCCGCACCGGCGCCCCGGACACCGCGGCGGAGGCGGAAGCGGCACTCGCACCCCCCTCGCAGGCCACCGGCACAGCCCAACTCCCCACCGCGGAAGCCGTCGTAGGCACCGATGCAGGCACTGATGCAGGAACCGATGTAGGAACCGATGCGGGAACCGACGTAGGCACCGACGAAGGCGCCACCTCCGAAGCAGCTCCCGAAGCAGCCCCTGACACCCACGCCGACCCCGACGCCCACGCCGACCCCGACGCGGGCGCCGACGCCCTGGCCGGAGCGGCGGCGGCCGAATCCGGATCGGGGTCCGGCGCCGATTCCGGCGAGGGCACCGCGGCCGCGGCCCCCGCCTTCGGCCGCCCCTCCCGTGGCCTCCTCGCCGGAGCCGCGATAGCCGGCGCGCTGCTGGTCGGTGTGCCGTTCCTGGTGTCGGGTCTGCTCGGCAGGTCGAGCTCGGACTCGAAGCCGTCGGACCAAGTGGCCGACGCGGGAACCGTGTTGAACGGGGAGACGGCGGGCAGCGGTGCCGGTGCCTACGGTTCGGCCAGTCCGGACCCGACCTCGCCGAAGCCGACCCCCTCGCACACGGCCGGCGGCAAGAACAACACGGTGAAGAACGGCGCGGGAGCGGCGGCCGCCGGTTCCGGTGCCGGAGTGATCGCGGGCAGTTCCGCCCAGGCTCCCAAGAAGGCGTCCTCCGGCGGGAGTTCGAAGAAGAAGTCCACCACGACCAAGGCCACGGCCACCAAGACGGTGACCGTCGCCCCCGGTACCACCATCTACGGCCACGCCTCCAACAAGTGCATCGAGATGGTGGGTCACAAGGGCGCCGACGGTTCGCCGCTGCAGATCAACAGCTGCACCGGCAAGAACTGGCAGAAGTGGGACTTCCGTTCGGACGGCACGATCCGCTCGATGGGCCTGTGCATGGACGTCGCCTGGGGCTCGTCGGCGAACGGCGCGGTGATCCAGATCGCGGTGTGCAGCGGCAACCCGGCCCAGCAGTTCCGCCTCAACTCCAGCAACGACCTGGTGAATCCGCAGTCCAACAAGTGTGTGGACGTCAAGGACCAGAAGACCGCCAACGGCACCCGGCTCCAACTCTGGGACTGCAACGGCCAGGACAACCAGAAATGGAGCACCCGCTGAACACGGCGGTGCCGCCGCACCCGTGAAGGCACGGCGGCACCCCGGACACCCTGGACGCCCCGGACACCTTGGACACCTTGGACATCCAAGTCCCGCCCGGATGTCCCGTATCGGAGCGGAGCTAGATGTCCCGGAAGATCTCGATCTGCGCCCCGATCGAGTTGAGCCGCTCCGCCAGATCCTCATAACCGCGGTTGATGACATACACGTTCCGCAGCACGGACGTGCCCTCGGCCGCCATCATCGCGAGCAGGACGACGACCGCGGGCCGCAGCGCCGGCGGGCACATCATCTCGGCGGCCCGCCAGCGGGTCGGACCCTCGACCAACACCCGGTGCGGGTCGAGGAGTTGGAGGCGACCGCCGAGGCGGTTGAGGTCGGTCAGATAGATCGCGCGGTTGTCGTAGACCCAGTCGTGGATGAGGGTCTGCCCCTGCGCGACCGCCGCGATCGCCGCGAAGAACGGCACGTTGTCGATGTTCAGGCCGGGGAACGGCATCGGGTGGATCTTGTCGATCGGCGCCTCCAGCTTGGAGGGCCGGACCGTGAGGTCCACCAGGCGCGTACGGCCGTTGTCCGCGACGTACTCGGGCGTCCGGTCGTGGTCGAGGCCCATCTCCTCCAGGACCGCGAGCTCGATCTCCAGGAACTCGATGGGTACCCGGCGGACCGTCAGCTCCGACTCGGTGACGACGGCGGCGGCCAGCAGGCTCATCGCCTCGACCGGGTCCTCGGAGGGGGAGTAGTCCACGTCGACGTCGATGGTCGGCACGCCGTGCACGGTGAGCGTGGTGGTGCCGATGCCCTCGACCCGTACGCCGAGCGCCTCCAGGAAGAAACAGAGGTCCTGGACCATGTAGTTGGAGGACGCGTTGCGGATGACCGTGGCGCCGTCGTGGCGGGCGGCGGCGAGCAGCGCGTTCTCGGTGACGGTGTCGCCGCGCTCGGTCAGCACGATCGGGCGGTCGGGGGAGACGGACCGGTCGACCCGCGCGTGGTACAGCCCCTCGGTCGCGGCGATGTCGAGGCCGAAGCGGCGCAGCGCGATCATGTGCGGCTCGATCGTGCGCGTACCGAGGTCGCAACCGCCCGCGTACGGCAGCTTGAAGCTGTCCATGCGGTGCAGCAGCGGGCCGAGGAACATGATGATCGAGCGCGTGCGCTTGGCCGCCTCCGCGTCGATCGCGGCCATCTCCAGCTCGGCCGGCGGCACGATCTCCAGGTCGACGCCGTCGTTGATCCAGCGGGTACGGACGCCGATCGAGCCGAGTACCTCCAGAAGGCGGTACACCTCCTCGATCCGCGCGACCCGGCGCAGCACTGTGCGCCCCTTGTTGAGGAGCGAGGCGCACAGCAGCGCCACGCACGCGTTCTTGCTGGTCTTCACATCGATCGCACCGGACAGCCGACGGCCGCCGACCACCCGCAGATGCATCGGACCGGCGTAGCCCAGAGAGACGATCTCGCTGTCCAGTGCTTCACCGATTCGAGCGATCATCTCAAGGCTGATGTTTTGGTTGCCGCGCTCGATGCGATTGACGGCGCTCTGACTGGTGCCGAGCGCCTCGGCAAGCTGCGTCTGTGTCCAGCCCCTATGTTGCCGGGCGTCACGGATGAGCTTGCCGATACGTACGAGGTAGTCGTCTGCCATGAGGCCGAGGTTATCTCAGATATGAGATGGCGCCTCTTGGGGGGTCCGTTCGGGTGACGACCGGTCAGCGGTGCTGTCGGTTGCCGTCAGTCGTCCTTCTTGGTGCGCGTCTTGCGCCACCCGAAGGGCCCAGGCAGGTTCATCGATGTCGTACGGCGCCCCGAGGTGCTGCGCGTGTAGCGCGGGCCTTGCTTGCCCCCTGTCGTGAACGACATGGACCCCTTGTTGATGTTCAGTCGCAGCCAAGGAAGGATCCGGAAGCTCTTGCGGAACGTGAGCGGCATACCCGCCCCCTTTCGTCCCGCACCGGGTACCCCGAAGACGCGCGGATATGGCGGCGGGTCGAAGCTCACTCCGCCCCGCTGCCTTCGAGTTGGAAGTGCCAGACCACGGCGACCGGGGATTCGTCCAGGGCGGCGGCGGACGCTTCGGGACACCGGTGCAGGAGGTCCCAGGACATATGGGTGGGCAACGGGTCCGGGGCGGCGCCGGCATCGAGGGAGCGGCGCGGGCGGCGGGGCTCCTCGCAGTGCCGGACCTGGAACCCGAGGGGGAGGGCGGCCGAGAGGTAGGCGCTGAGCGGGCGATGGTGTTCGGTCAGCAGAGTAGGGCGGCCGTCCGGGCCGGGGCGGCGGGGGAGAGTGGGACTGAGGTAGGGCACGAGGAAGTGCGCGTCCGAGATGACGAGGTGCCCGCCGGGGCGCAGCACGCGCGCGAACTCGGCCAGCACGGCCGCCAGATCGGGGACGTGGGTCAGCGCCAGCGCGCAGACGACGGTGTCAACCGCACCGTCGGGAAGCGGCAGTTGATGCAGATCGCCCTCGCGGAGATCGACCTCCGGCAGCCGCTCGCGTGCCCGCGCGAGCATGTCCGGCGAGGCGTCGCAGCCGGTCACCCGATGGCCGAGCCGGTGCAGATAGGCCGTGTGCCGACCGGTGCCGCAGGCCGCGTCCAGCGCCGCGCCGACCGGCAGGCCGTCCAGGATGCGCCGGACGACGGGCTGCTCGACGTCGATCATCGTGTTGCCGGGGGCGTCGTAGTGCGGTGCCCAGTCCTCATAGACATCGGCCGTGCTGATCGCGCCCGGTATCGCGGTGACGCCCTCCGTATCGGCTAGCTCCGGGGTGTCCAGCAGCCTGCGGATCTCGGCGATCCGGTCCTCGACGAAGGCCTGGTCGGCGCTTCTTTCTCTGAAGCCACGCAGCAGGGCGGCACCCTCAAGTCCCAGCAGATAACCGAGCGGGCTCAGATAGGTCATTCCGGGGACGGTACGGGCCCGCGACGCGTCGGCTCCAGCGGTTTTCTCGGCGCGCGGTATCGGGCTATGGGGAGCCCGCCCCTCCGGGCTGTGACCTGCGACATGTCACGGAGGTCGGATGAGCATGACAGCCGCTGGGGGTGTCGGGAGGATGAGTCGACGCCAGCGGGCCCGTCGGTCCGGCAGCGGCACGAAGCACGACCACTGCCGACGGCGTGGTTCTGGCCCCGCAGCCCGGGGCAGTGCGCCGGCCGACCGTGGCTCACATGCACGAGGCGGACGTCGGGGCACCGGATGTACCCGGGACACGAAGAGAGAACACCCGACAACACACAACCGCGAGCAGGAGACTCATGAGAATACGGTCCATTGCGCGAGTGGCGACGGCGGTCGGTTCGGTGGGGGCGATCGTGCTGGGAGGGATCCTGGCCGGTTCGCCGGCCTCGGCCGACGTCAACTGCGTTGCCGGCTACCACTGCGTCATGAAGGACGACCTCTACGACGACCAGTACCACGACTATTTCAACTCCGACTCCAACTTCACGAACGACTCGTTCAGCAACGGCGGAGGCGTGGTCAACGACAACGTCAGCGCGGCGAGCAACTACTCGACCGGCAACTACGAGAGCCACTTCTACGTGGACATCAACTACGGGACGTTTCTGTTCTGCGTGAACCCTGGCAGCGAGACGGGAACGTATCTCCCGGCGTCCATGAACGACAGGGCGAGCTCGCTGCTCCTCAGGGGAAGAACCACCATTTCATGCTTCTGACCTCCGTCAGAAGGAAGGACCTCGGCGGCCGTCTGCCGCCGAGGCTCCTTGCCGCAGCGCTCCTGTTGCCGGCGGTCGTGGCGCTGAGCGCGGCATGCGCTCCCGCCTCGCACCCCGCCCCCGCTCCGCGCGCGATTGCACCCCATCTGCTTCCGCCGATCTATGCCGAGGTCTACGGCACCGCCAAGGCGGACAGAGCGATCAGCAGGGCGCAGTGGACGCTCATTTCGCGGTGCATGAAGGAGAAGGGGTTCACTTACCGATCGGACGACCCGGCCGAGGCCGGAGCCGAGGACCGCCCTAAGCCGTTCGGGCTGGAATCCCTCGAACAGCCCGTCGCGACACAGCAGAAGCCGGGCGTCGAGAAACCCGGCAGCGTGGGCAAGGACTACGTGCGGGCCCTCTACGGTGACGAATCCGACCGCATCACGGCCAAGGGCACGGCGATGAAGGTGAGCCGGCCCGCGAAGGGATGCCAGGCACAGGCCGAGGTCCACCTGCTCGGTGAGAAGAACCGGTTGCGGTGGATGAAGACACGTATCGGGCTGTACGAGGCGGAACTGGAAGCGCAGAGCCGACTCCAGAAGGCGCCGACGTACACATCGCTGAACGCCGACTGGCGGACGTGCATGAAACGCGCGGGGTTCGAGTTCCGTGAGCCGATGCAGGTACTGGAAAAGCTCCCGGCGAAGGCGACATTCAGTGCCGAGCCGTCTGCCAGGGCCGACGTGGCCTGTAAGGGGAAGACCGACTACCTGCGCTCGGCCTACACCGGTCTCGCCGCGGCCCAGCGCAAGGTGCTCGAGAAGAGCCCGGGCCTCCTCACCACATGGAAGACGCTGCTGCGGCGACAGTACGAAATCGCCCGACAAGTCCTGGCGGAACCGAGCCCGACCCCGGCTGTCGCCCGTCCCGCTGGATGAGTACGGCGGCGTGACTGTCGTCGAGGATGCCGTGGTCCGGCGGGACACCTGGAACACCGGCTGCCCGAACCGTGCCGGGCGGGCGTGGACTGGAGCGGGTTCGCGGCGTCGGCACGGAGAGCTCGCGTCCCCCAGCGGTGAGCCCGTGACATTGCGCTGCCCCCGGTAGGAAGGAATGGTCCGTGACGGCTTCCGCGACCAACGCCTACGAGGTACAGCGGAGCTACGAAGGGTCAGCCGGCGGTGCCCGCGGAAGACTGGGACACGACACCGTTCGCCCACGGACGACTGGGACGCCGACCCATTTGCCCAGGCAAGACCGAGGCTGCCCAGGGTTCACTGAGACAGCACGATGGGTCCGGGCATGACCAGCCCGCCCCCATGTACTAGAGTTATCTCGACATCGAGATATCTGCCGAGGTGCACCGCAGCCGCACACTCCGCCGATCCCGGCAGTAAGGCTTACCTAACTTAGCCTTACCTTAGCGGATCGGCCAAGACGTCGTAGCGGCAGGATGCGGTGGGAACGCGCACATCAATGAAGGAGACTGTCGTGTCGGCGAACAGCTTCGACGCCCGCAGCACGCTGCAGGTGGGCGACGAGTCGTACGAGATCTTCCGCCTGGACAAGGTGGAGGGCTCGGCCCGGCTCCCCTACAGCCTTAAGGTCCTGCTGGAGAATCTGCTCCGCACCGAGGACGGCGCGAACATCACCGCCGACCACATCCGCGCCCTCGGCACCTGGGACTCGCAGGCCCAGCCGTCGCAGGAGATCCAGTTCACGCCGGCCCGTGTGATCATGCAGGACTTCACCGGCGTGCCCTGCGTGGTGGACCTCGCGACCATGCGTGAGGCCGTGAAGGAGCTGGGCGGCGACCCGGCGAAGATCAACCCCCTCGCGCCGGCCGAGCTGGTCATCGACCACTCCGTCATCGCCGACAAGTTCGGCACGCACGAGGCCTTCGCGCAGAACGTCGAGCTGGAGTACGGCCGCAACCGCGAGCGCTACCAGTTCCTGCGCTGGGGCCAGACCGCGTTCGACGAGTTCAAGGTCGTCCCGCCGGGCACCGGCATCGTCCACCAGGTCAACATCGAGCACCTGGCGCGCACGGTCATGGTCCGCAACGGCCAGGCGTACCCCGACACCCTCGTCGGCACCGACTCGCACACCACGATGGTCAACGGCCTCGGTGTGCTGGGCTGGGGCGTCGGCGGCATCGAGGCCGAGGCCGCGATGCTCGGCCAGCCGGTCTCGATGCTCATCCCGCGCGTCGTCGGCTTCAAGCTCACCGGCGAGCTGACCCCGGGCACCACCGCCACGGACCTCGTGCTCACCATCACCGAGATGCTCCGCAAGCACGGCGTCGTCGGCAAGTTCGTCGAGTTCTACGGCGAGGGCGTCGCCGCCACCTCCCTCGCGAACCGCGCCACCATCGGCAACATGTCGCCGGAGTTCGGTTCCACCGCCGCGATCTTCCCGATCGACGACGAGACCCTGAAGTACCTGCGTCTGACCGGCCGCAGCGACCAGCAGGTCGCGCTCGTCGAGTCGTACGCCAAGGAGCAGGGCCTCTGGCTGGACCCGGCCGCCGAGCCCGACTTCTCCGAGAAGCTGGAGCTGGACCTCTCCACGGTCGTCCCGTCGATCGCAGGACCGAAGCGCCCGCAGGACCGCATCGTCCTCGCGAACGCCTCCGAGCAGTTCAAGAGCGACGTACGCAACTACGTCGCCGACGACGACGAGGCGGGCAAGGAGTCCTTCCCGGCCTCCGACTCCCCGGCCGCCAGCAACGGTGTGCCGAGCAACCCCGTCACGGTGACCGCCCCGGACGGCTCGACCTACGAGCTCGACCACGGCGCGGTGACGGTCGCGGCCATCACCTCCTGCACCAACACCTCGAACCCGTACGTCATGGTCGCCGCCGCGCTCGTCGCGAAGAAGGCCGTGGAGAAGGGTCTGACGCGGAAGCCCTGGGTCAAGACCACCCTCGCGCCCGGCTCCAAGGTCGTCACCGACTACTTCGACAAGGCGGGCCTCACCCCCTACCTCGACAAGGTCGGCTTCAACCTCGTCGGCTACGGCTGCACCACCTGCATCGGCAACTCCGGCCCGCTGCCGGAGGAGGTCTCCAAGGCCGTCAACGACCATGACCTGGCCGTGACTTCGGTGCTCTCCGGCAACCGCAACTTCGAGGGCCGGATCAACCCCGACGTCAAGATGAACTACCTGGCGTCCCCGCCGCTGGTCGTCGCGTACGCCCTCGCCGGTTCCATGAAGGTGGACATCACCAAGGACGCGCTCGGTGTCGACCAGGACGGCAAGCCGGTCTACCTCGAGGACATCTGGCCGACCGAGGCCGAGGTCAACGACGTCGTCGCCAACTCCATCGGCGAGGACATGTTCAACAAGTCCTACGCCGACGTCTTCGCGGGCGACGCCCAGTGGCAGGCGCTGCCCATCCCGGAGGGCAACACCTTCGAGTGGGACGCGCAGTCGACCTACGTCCGCAAGCCCCCGTACTTCGAGGGCATGACGATGGAGACCACCCCGGTCTCCGACATCGACGGCGCCCGCGTCCTCGCCAAGCTCGGCGACTCGGTGACGACGGACCACATCTCGCCCGCCGGTGCCATCAAGGCCGACACCCCGGCCGGCAAGTACCTCACCGAGCACGGCATCGAGCGGCGTGACTTCAACTCCTACGGCTCGCGCCGGGGCAACCACGAGGTCATGATCCGTGGCACCTTCGCCAACATCCGCCTGCGCAACCAGGTCGCGCCGGGCACCGAGGGCGGCTTCACCCGCGACTTCACGCAGGCCGACGGCCCCGTCTCCTTCATCTACGACGCCTCGCGCAACTACATCGAGCAGGGCATCCCGCTGGTCATCCTGGCCGGCAAGGAGTACGGCTCCGGCTCGTCCCGCGACTGGGCCGCCAAGGGCACCGCGCTCCTCGGCGTCAAGGCCGTCATCGCCGAGTCGTACGAGCGCATCCACCGCTCGAACCTCATCGGCATGGGCGTCATCCCGCTCCAGTACCCGGCGGGCCAGTCCGCCGAGTCCCTCGGTCTGACCGGGGAGGAGTCCTTCTCCGTCGCCGGCATCACCGAGCTGAACGACGGCACCACCCCGAGCACGGTCAAGGTCACCACCGACACCGGCGTGGAGTTCGACGCGGTCGTCCGCATCGACACCCCCGGCGAGGCCGACTACTACCGCAACGGCGGCATCCTCCAGTACGTCCTGCGCAACCTGATCCGCAACTAGCGGCTCCGGTACGGCAGTTGAGGGCCGCACCCCCGGCGACGGGGGTGCGGCCCTCCGCGTTCGCCCGCCGCCCGTCCGCGCAGGTCATCGCCAGCGCTCAGGTGGAACACAGGGTTCCCCCAGCAGGCCGGGACAGAATCGGGACATGACTGGCACATCGGGGTCCCGCGGCAGCCGAGTACGCGTGCTCATCGTCGACGACGAGCCCGCGCTCACCGAGCTGCTCTCCGTCGCGGTCACCGAGGCCGGCTGGCGGCCCTACCCCGCGCCGGACGGGCACAGCGCGCTGCGCATCGCCCGCGCCTGCGCCCCGCACGCCGTCGTCCTGGACGGCATGCTGCCCGACCTGGACGGCGTACAGGTGCTGCGCAGGCTCCGGTACGAGAACCCCAGGCTGCCCGTCCTGATGCTCACCGCCCGCGACGCGATCGAGCACCGCCTCGACGGCCTCGAAGCGGGCGCCGACGACTACGTCACCAAGCCCTTCTCCCTGGAGGAGGTCGTGCTGCGGCTGCGCGGACTGCTGCGCCGGGCGGGCGGCGAACGGACCCCGGCCGACGACTCCGTACGGGTACTCGGCGATCTCGTCCTGACCGGCGAGACCCGCGAGGTACGGCGCGCCGGTGAGCCGGTCCAGCTCACCGCCAAGGAGTTCGACCTGCTCACCCTGTTCCTCGACCATCCCCGCCAGGTGCTGAGCAAGGCACAGATCCTCGACCAGGTGTGGAGCAGCTGCTTCGACGGCGGCGGCAACCTCGTCGAGGTCTACATCTCCAGTCTCCGCCGGAAGATAGACCGGGGCCGCGCTCCGATGATCCACACCGTGCGCGGGATGGGATACGCCCTACGGCCCGTGGAGGACGCCAGATGAACCTCCGAACCCGCAACCTCCGTATCCGCAACCGAGGCCGCCTGCACGGCCGTTCACTGCGCACCCGCCTCCTGCTCTTCATCAGCGCGACCCTCGTAGTTGTGTGCGCCGCCATGGCCCTCACCACCGTGTTCGTCCAACGCGCCTATCTGCTGGGCGACTTGGACGACCGGGTCGGCAACGCCGCCGAACGCAGCCTGGGCGGGGCCCAGCATCATCCGGCTGCCACCGGGGACCTCGGGTTCCTCATGGAGAACGGCCACGCCGTCGGCACGCTCGCCGCACGGTTCGACGCAAACGGCTCGATCATCGCCGCGGCCGTCGTCAGGCAGGACGCCCCGCCCCAGAACCTCACCACCGCCCAGCGCACGGCCCTCGCGGGCATCACCGCCGACAGTGCGATGCACACCCGGACCGTGCCCGGCCTCGGCACCTACCGGCTCACAGCCCTCAACACCGACGGCGTCCGGGTCCTCACCGGCCTCCCTATGGACGACGTACAGGACATGATCAGCGGTCTGGTGGCGGTCGAGGCGGCCGTCGCCCTCGCCGGACTGACCGTGGCGGGCTGCCTGTGCGCGGTCGTCATACGTCGGCAGCTACGGCCGCTGGACCGGGTCGCCGCCACCGCGGTCGAGGTCTCCCGCTCGCAGCTCGGCCACGGCGAGGTCACCGCGCTCACCCGGGTGCCCGAGCGGGACACCGACCCCGGCAGCGAGGCCGGCCAGGTCGGCGCCGCGCTCAACCGCATGATCGACCACGTCGAGTCCTCGCTCGCCGAACGCCAGCGCAGCGAGGAGCAGATGCGCCGCAGCGAGGAACGCATGCGCCGCTTCCTCGCCGACGCCAGCCATGAACTCCGCACCCCGCTGGCCTCCATCGCGGGCTACGCCGAGCTGATGAACCGCGGCACCGACCGCATCGAACCAGGTCTCGCCTGGCGCCGGGTCACCGCGGAGTCGGCGCGCATGACGGGCCTAGTGGAGGACCTCCTGCTGCTCGCCCGGCTCGACGAGGGCAGGCCGTTGCAGTCCGCCGAGGTGGACCTCGCGGCGCTGCTCGCCGAGGCGGTGTGGGACGCGCGCGCCGCGGGCACCGGCCACGAGTGGCAGCTCCAACTGTCCCTGGACGCCCCGGCCCTGGTCGTCGGCGACGAGGCCCGCCTGCACCAGGTGTTGGCCAACCTGTTGGCCAACGCCCGTATGCACACACCTGTTGGCACGACGGTCACCGCGAGCGTCGAGGCCACCGCCGGCCACACCGTCGTCATCCGGGTACGCGACGACGGCCCCGGCATCCCCCCGGCCCTCCTCCCCACGGTCTTCGAACGCTTCACCCGCGCCGACGCCTCCCGCGCCCGCGCCGGCGGCAAGGAGGGCGGCTCCGGCCTCGGCCTGGCCATCGCGACGGCGATCACGGGAGCCCACGGCGGCCGCATCGACGTCACCAGCGTCCCGGGCCGCACGGAGTTCACCATCGAACTCCCGGCGGCCGCCGAACTCCCGCCCGCCGAACCGGCGATGCACGCCCGCACGGCGCCGGTCTAGGACCGCACCGGGCGCCGTACGGACACCGTCGCCGTTGTCGCCGTAGACCTACGGCGTGGTCGTGAACGCGTCGAAGTCGGCCTCGCCGGTGGTGCCCGAGGCGTGTGAGGTCTGGGTGAGGCCGACGTCCTGGGTGGCCGCGGCGGTGGGGACGTCGATGGTGCCGACCAGGTTCCAAGTGGCGTTGTCGGTCGAGTAGTAGCCGCTGTACGAGGTGCCGTCGCGGACGAGCTTCAGCCACGAGGGGTAGGCGGCGGTACCGGCGGAGTCCTGCGAGTCGAGCTTTCCGTCGCCGTCGCTGTCCCAGTCGAGCAGATAGCCGTTGCCCGGGGTCGCGACGAGGGCCACATACCCGGGAGACGTGTCGGACTCGGTGATGTCGTTGCGGACCATGATCCCGGCCTTCGCCCAAACATCGGTGTCCGACTGCGAGTTGAGCTTCACGGTCGTCACCGAACCGTCGTGCTCGGCTCCCGGCAGATAGATCGAGCCGTATTCGTTGGTGCCGTTGTACAGGTCCGCGCCCTGCGCCCGGATACCGAGTTGGGTGCCGGACTCGCTGAAGCTCGCCGTGGTTGAGGCGAACGTCCGGTATGGCGCGGTGACTTGGTGGTTGACGGTGATCGTGTCACCGGCCGCGAGCCGGGTCCTCCCGGCCGACCGGAAGCGGTAACTCGCCGTCCCCTGGAAGTCGTTGGAGGCGAAGAGCTTCGAGGAGGAGGGGATGGACACGGAGTACGTGACCTTCAGCGCGTGACCGCCGTGGACCGTCCGGGCCCGGGTCACGTCACGCGTGGTGATCTTCGTGCCGGTCGGCCCGGTGAGGGTCAGGTCGGCATCGGTGATCGACCGCGACCCGTTGTCGGACAGCACCGCGGAGACGGTACGCGTGGTGCTGTCGCTCGACGCGGGCGCCCAGTTGAGCCCGAACGAGACGTCCGGAGCCGCGCCGGTCACAGTGCGGTGGGTGCCGTGGACCCGGTACAGGACCACACCGTGCGCGGGCACATTGGCGGCGATGCGTCCCGCGGACTCGGTCAGCCGCTTGCTCCACAGATCCCGCAGGGCGTAGTCACGCGCCGCGGGCAGCCCCAACGCGGAAGCGGTAGTGGCGACTTCGCGGGGAGCCGACCCGGTGTTGAACAGACCGACCACGACATCCCCGTCGGCCTCGGTCTTGGCGAACACCTGCGAGTTCGCGTCCGAGGAGATCCGCTTGGCGTCGATGCCGTCCTGGTCGACCGCGAGAACGTCGGTGTTCTTCAGCAACGCGAGGTCGGCGGGGTCGAGATGGGTCAAGTCGGTGCCGAGGATGAGCGGCGAGGCGGCCAGCGACCACAAGCTCATCTGGGTCCTACGCTCGTCGGGGGTGAGGCCATTGTTCGCGCCGTTCCCGATTTCGAGGGAGTCGTAGTCGTTGTAACCGCCGGGCCCGCCGTACGGCGCCCACGCGGCGACCTGGTCGAAGCGCGAGGCGATGGACGCCCAGGTGGTCAGGGGGTAACTGCTGTCGTCCGGGCCGCAGTAGCACTCGATGTCGCCGCCGGTGCGCCAGCCGTTGGAGAGCTTCTTCCAGGTGGCGGCGTTGTTGATGTCCAGGTTGTTGGACAGCTCCAGATGGATCGGCCGACCGGTGTGCCGCAGCGCGTCCGACCAGGCCTGGACGTCCTGTTGGTCGGACGTGCCGACACCGTCGATCTTGAGATAGTCGATGCCCCACCCGGCGAACTGCCCGGCCCACGAGTCGATGAAAGTCTGCGCACCGGGCTTGGCGTAGTCGATGCCCACCATGCCGCCGCAGTTGTAGTTGCTCTCCGTCGTCGAGGTGGCGATGTCCCGTGCGTGGTAGACGGTCCCCTCGATCGCGGTGTTCTTGGCGACCGCCTGCCGGGAGATGCCGGGCGTGACGTACAGGCCGAACTTCAGCCCCAGGGAGTGGACATAGTCGGCGACGACCTGAACGCCGTTCTCACCGCCGCGCGGCGGGAACTTGACGGGGTCGGTGACCCAGCGGCCGTACTCGTCGACGTCCGGCCCCTGGCTGCCCGGGCACTGGTACCAGAAGTCGTCGACGTTGGCGTAGACGAACCCGTTCTTCGCGAGCCCGCTGTCCTTGAGTGCCTTCGCCTGCGCCTCGATCGTCCGAGCGGTCGGATCACGGCGCACGAAGCTCCAACTGCTCCATCCCAGCACGGGTTTGAGCCCGACACCGTTGTCATCGGCCCGCGCGGACTGGCCGCCGGTCGTGGTGATGCCCATGGTGAGCAGCAGCGCTCCGGTGAACGCGGCCAGTACACCCCGGATCCGTCTGCTCATGAGCTGTTCCTCCATCGCAACGCCCACTCGACTCAGAAAACGCCAAGAACCAACCCCGTGAACGCGACAAGTGAACAGGATCGAACGCCAGCCACCACATAGCGCGTTTGGCCAAAACTGGGTCAAGTCTGTGGGGCCACTGTGGCGCCATCCGTTGGAAGTCC
>NZ_JBLTJC010000171.1:0-21279 GCF_048158785.1 Streptomyces colwelliae
CCACTTCTCGTCCGGACCGTCCAGCGGCGCGTTGGCCAGCGCGGGCGCGACCATGGCGTACCACGACGCCCACCCCTGATCGCCGGTTTCATCGCAACAGGTGCGGTGTTTGGCGCGATGGAGGTCGCCACGCTCGCGTACGCGGACGTGATCGGCCACCACACGGCAGGCGGCGCGGTGTTGGCGCTCCAGGCAGCCGGCTCCTGCGCGGCGGGCCTGCTCTACGGCAAGCGAAAACCGACAGCCCCACCGGAACACCGCCTGCGGTGGTGCCTGTTGGCGATGACGGCCCTGATGACTCTCCCCTTGCTCGCGGCCCGGACGTTCGACTCCCTCCCAGCGCTGGCGGTTGCCTTGCTGGTGGCAGGCATGGCAACGGCTCCGACGATGGTCACCGCGATGACCTTGCTCCAACACCGCACACCGGAGGGCAGGTTGAACGAGGGCATGAGCCTGGCGGTGACGGGCTTGCTGATTGGGATTGCGTGCGGCTCGGCGACAGGCGGCTGGGCGGTGGAGCACGCATCACCAACGGCGGGCTTCCTGGTCCCGGTTGCGGCGGCAACAACAGCCCTCCTCATCGCAGTACCGAGCAGGGCAATCCCCTAGGGGCGCGGGGCTGTATCGATTTGCGGCTCCGCCGCGTGGGCGCGACCAGCCCCCACGCACCCGCATCCAACCCACAACCCATCGAACCGCTTGCGCCAATCTCTGCCCAACCCATTGACGCCCTCACAGCCCCTACATACCTTCCTCCATCGAAGCGCTTCGACGCCTCCCGTCGAATCGATTCGACCCCCATCCGACTCCCCTGGAGGCACTGGATGTTGACGGCAAGAAGGCGCGCAACGGCAGCCGCACTGATCCTGAGCGGATCCCTGCTCCTCTCCTCCTGCGGCGGCAGCTCGGACGGCGGCTCCTCCGACAGCAAGACCCTGAAGCTCTGGCACTACGAGGGCCCCGACAGCGCGATGGGCGTGGCCTGGAACGAGGCCATCAAGGAGTTCGAGGCCCAACACCCGGGCGTGAAGGTGAAGTTCGAGGAAAAGGGCTTCGAGCAGATCCAGAAAACAGCCCCCATGGTCCTCAACTCATCAGACGCCCCGGACATCATGGAGTACAACAAGGGCAACGCGACGGCAGGCCTGCTCTCGAAACAAGGCCTGCTCACCGACCTGACCGCCGAGGCGAAGGCGCGCGGCTGGGACAAGAAGATCCCCGCGAGCGTCGGCACGACGGACATGTACGACACCAACGGAGTGATGGGCTCCGGCAAGTGGTACGGCGTCACGGACTACGGCGAGTACACGATGGTCTACTACAACAAGGCCCTCTTCAAGAAGTACAAGATCGCCGAACCGAAGACGTTCGACGAACTCACCGCGGCCATGGCCCAGTTCACGGCGAAGGGCGTCACTCCGCTCGCGAACGCGGGCGCCGAGTACCCGGCCCAGCAGTACCTCTACCAACTCGCGTTGTCGAAGGCCGACCGCGCCTGGGTCGACAAGTACGAGCTGTACAAGGGCAAGACGGACTTCCACGACGCGGCCTGGACCTACGCGGCGACGACGTTCGCGGACTGGGTGAAGAAGGGCTACATCGCCAAGACCTCCAGCGGCACGAAGGCCGAGGACGCCGGTGTCTCCTGGATCCAGGGCAAGGCCCCGATCCTGTTCTCCGGCAGCTGGTGGTACGGCCGCTTCCAGACGGAGGCCAAGTTCGACTGGGACACGAGTCTCTGGCCCGGCTCGAACCTCACGCTCGGCTCCGGCGGCAACATCTGGGTCGTCCCCAAGGGCGCCAAGAACAAGCAACTCGCCTACGACTTCATCGACATCACCCTGTCGAAGAAGATCCAGAACCTGATGGGCAACAAGGGCGGCATCCCGGTCGCGGCCGACACCTCCGCGATCACCGACCCCAAGTCCAAGGAACTGATCGCCAACTTCAACACCGTCTCCGCCCGTGACGGCCTCGCCTTCTACCCGGACTGGCCGGTCCCCGGCTTCTACAACGTCCTCGTCTCCGAGACCCAGAAGCTGATCACGAACAGCGAGAAACCGGACGCCTATCTCAGCAACCTTCAGAAGGCGTACGACAAGGGCGTCCCGTCGACATGACGGTCACCGTCGAGAAGGGCGCGCGGGCCACCCGCAAGAACCGACACCCCGGCCCGCGCAACCCTCGTAGCCCCCACCCCCGCAACTCCTACGCGCTCTTCCTCGTCCCCGGCGCCCTCGCCGCCCTGGCCGTGATCGTCGTCCCGTTCCTGATGAACACGGCCGTGAGCTTCACGAGTTGGCAGGGCGTGGGCGACCCCAAGTGGACCGGCCTCGCCAACTACCGTGACCTGCTGGACGATGCGGAGTTCTGGGCGTCCTTCCGCCACAGCCTGTTCATGGTCGTGGCGATGGCGGCCGTACCCACCGTCGTCGGACTCGTCCTCGCCGCCGCCCTGTTCGACTACATCGCCAAACACTTCGGCACCCGTGTCGCGGCCGTCCTCCGCGCCTGCTTCTACCTCCCCCAGGTACTCCCGATCGCGGTGGCCGGCATCGTCTGGAGCTGGATCCTCGCCCCCGACAACGGCTCCCTCAACGCCCTGTTGAAAGCAGTCGGGTTGGGCTCCTGGCAGCAGGACTGGCTGGGCGACCCGGACATCGCGCTCTACAGCGTCATGGGCGTCATGGTCTGGGTCCAACTCGGCTTCCCGCTCGTGGTGTTCATGGCCGGGCTGCAACGCGTCGACCCCCAGCTGTACGAGGCGGCCGAGTTGGACGGCGCCGGCTGGTGGCGCCGTTTCTGGCACATCACGCTGCCGCAGATCCGCCCGGAGATCTACGTCGTCCTCACCTGGTGCACGATCGCCGCGCTCAAGGTGTTCGGCGCGGTGTACGTGCTCACGAAGGGCGGGCCGGGCGGCGCGACCGACGTGCCGTCCTACTTCTCCTTCACCACGTTCTTCGAGAAGACCCAGGTCGGCTACGGAGCCGCGATATCAACGGTGTTGACGGTGATCATCCTGGTGCTCTCGCTCGCCTTCCTGAAACTCCAGACCCGCGCGGAGGAAGGTGACCGGGCATGACGACCGCTCTGCGCCGCTACCCCGTCCTGATCGCCCTGTGCATCGCGGCCCTCTTCATGGTCGTGCCGTTCCTGATCGTCGTGGTCAACGCCGTGAAGTCACCGGCCGAGTACTCCGAACACGGCCCCCTCAGCCTCCCCGACGGCCTCTACCTGGACGGCCTCAAGGACTTCTGGCAGCGCGTCGACTACGGCCAGAAACTCTTCAACTCGGCCCTGATCAGCGGCTCGGTGGCCCTCCTCGCGGCTGCCCTCTCCGTCCTCAACGCGTACGCGATCGGCATCGGCCGTATCAAGGGCCGCACGTGGGTCCTGGCCTTCTTCGTCCTCGCCAACATGCTGCCGCAGGAGGCGCTGGTCTACCCGATCTACTACCTGAGCAAGCAAGTCGGCCTCTACGACACGAGGTTGAGCGTCATCATCGTCTTCACGGTGATCCAGGCGGCGTTCGGCACGTATCTCCTCTCCGCCGTGCTCGGCCAGTTCCCGCGCGAGATCCTCGAAGCGGCCCGCATCGACGGCGCCAACAAGTGGCAGGTGCTGTGGCGGATCGTGGTCCCCGTCAGCCGCCCCACCATCGGCGTCCTGCTGGTCTTCTTCTTCATCTGGACCTGGAACGAGTTCCTGCTCCCCCTGGTCATGCTGATCTCCAACGACAACCAGACCGTGTCGGTGGCCCTCGGCGTCCTCCAGGGCCAGCGCCTGATGGACGCCACGATGACCAACGCGGCTGCCCTGCTCGGTGTGTTGCCCGCCATCGTCTTCTTCCTCGTCTTCCAGCGGACCCTCACGCGCGGCATCGCCGTGGGTGCCGTCAAGTAGTAAGGGGACCCCCCACATGAAGTTCACCGACGGCTACTGGCTGCTGCGCGAGGGCGTCACCGCCGCCCACCCGGTCGAGGTCCTCGATGTCACGGCCCCGGACGGCGCGTTGGAGATCCACGCGCCGACCATGCCCATCCGCCACCGCGGCGACCTGCTGAAGGGACCGGTCGTGACGATCAGCGCCCACGCCCCGATGCCCGACATCATCGGCGTCACCTTCACCCACTTCGAGGGCGAACAGCCACGCGGCCCCCAATTCGACGTCCAGAAAGAAGAGTTCGCGGTCCACACCTCCTACGACGACGAGCACGCGACCCTCACCTCCGGCGCGCTCTCCGTCCGGGTCGCCCGCACCGGCCCCTGGCACGTCGACTTCCTCGCCCACGGCCGCACCCTCACCGGCAGCGGCCCCAAGGGCATGGGCATCATGCGCGACGCGACCGGCGCCCACTACCTCCGCGAGCAGCTCGGACTCCAAGTGGGCACGTCCGTCTACGGACTTGGCGAACGCTTCGGCCCGCTCGTCAAGAACGGCCAGGTCGTCGACATGTGGAACGCCGACGGCGGCACCGCCACCGAACAGGCCTACAAGAACATCCCCTTCTACCTGACCGACGCGGGCTACGGCGTCTTCGTCGACCACCCCGGAAAGGTCTCCTTCGAGGTCGGCTCGGAGGCGGTGTCCCGGGTCCAATTCAGTGTGGAGAGCCAGCAGTTGACGTACTACGTCATCTACGGCCCGACCCCCAAGGACATCCTCCGCAAGTACTCCGCCCTCACCGGCCGCCCGGCCCTCCCGCCCGCCTGGTCGTTCGGGCTGTGGCTGTCGACGTCCTTCACCACCTCGTACGACGAGGAGACGGTGACGTCGTTCATCGAGGGCATGCGGGAGCGTGAACTCCCGCTCTCCGTCTTCCACTTCGACTGTTTCTGGATGCGCGAGTTCAACTGGTGCGACTTCCAGTGGGACCCGAGGGTGTTCCCCGACCCGGAGGGCATGCTCACCCGGCTCAAGTCCAAAGGCCTCCACATCTGCGTCTGGATCAACCCGTACATCGCCCAACGCTCCCCGCTCTTCGCCGAGGGCAAGGCACTCGGTCATCTGCTCCGCAGGCCGGACGGCAGTGTGTGGCAGTGGGATCTATGGCAACCCGGCATGGCCCTGGTCGACTTCACCAGCCCGGCCGCCCGCGACTGGTACGCCGGAAAGCTGGAGGCGCTCCTCGCGCAGGGCGTCGACTGCTTCAAGACCGACTTCGGCGAGCGGGTCCCCGTGGACGTCGCCTACGCGGACGGCGGCGACCCCGAGCGGATGCACAACTACTACGCCTACCTCTACAACCGCACGGTCTTCGACGTCCTGCGCAAACACCGCGGCGAGGGCGAGGCGGTCGTCTTCGCCCGCTCGGCCACAACCGGCAGCCAGAAGTACCCCGTTCACTGGGGCGGCGACTGCGAGGCGACATACGAGTCGATGGCCGAGTCGCTGCGCGGCGGCCTCTCGCTCGGCCTGTCCGGCTTCGGCTACTGGAGCCACGACATCGGCGGCTTCGAGGGCACCCCGACCCCCGCCCTCTTCAAACGCTGGCTGGCCTTCGGCCTGTTGTCCTCCCACAGCCGCCTGCACGGCAGCTCGTCGTACCGCGTCCCCTGGCTCTTCGACGAGGAATCCGTCGACGTACTACGGCAGTTCACCCGCCTGAAGCTGAGCCTCATGCCGTACCTCTACGAGACGGCGCGCACCGCCTCCGCCGAAGGCGTGCCGATGATGCGCGCGATGGTGCTGGAGTTCCCGGAGGATCCCGGATGCGCGCATCTGGAACGGCAGTACATGCTCGGCCCGGACCTGCTGGTCGCGCCGGTCTTCAGCGACGACGGCGACGTCTCGTACTACGTCCCCGAGGGCACCTGGACCCACTACCTCACCGGCCGCACGGTCACCGGACCACGCTGGGTGCGCGAGCGGCACGGCTTCGACAGCGTGCCCCTCCTCGTCCGGCCCGGCGCGGTGATCCCGGTCGGCGCGGTGACCGACCGGCCCGACTACGACTACGCCGACGGGGTCACCCTGCGGGCGTACGACCTGGGGCGGGGCGCGCAGGTGACGGTGCAGGTCGGCGAGGTGACCTTCACCGTCGTACGGGAGGGGGACACGCTTCGGGCGTCGTGCAGTGACCCCTCCCTTTCCTGGGCGCTGTCCTCCGGGTCGCGATCGAAGTCGGGCAGCGGGTTCCTGACCCTGGAGCTGGGCTGATGGTGAAGATCACGGACGTGGCCCGGCACGCCGGCGTCTCCCCCAGCACCGTGTCGTACGCCCTGAGCGGCAAGCGCCCGATCTCCGAGGAGACCCGGCAGCGCGTCGAGGCGTCCATCCGCGAGCTGGGCTACCGGCCGCACGCCGGCGCCCGCGCCCTGGCCAGCAGTCGGTCCAACGTGCTGGCGCTGGTGATCCCCTTACGGACCGGCATCCACGTCCCGGTCGTCATGCAGTTCGCGGTGTCCGTGGTGACCACCGCCCGCCGCCACGACCACGACGTCCTGCTGCTCACCCAGGAGGAGGGCGAGGAGGGACTGCGGCGGGTCGCGGACTCGGCGCTCGTCGACGCGATGATCGTGATGGACGTCCAACTCGACGACCCCCGGCTGCCGTTGCTGCGTTCCCTGGACCGGCCGTCCGTGATGATCGGCTTCCCCGCCGAGGCGGACGGACTGACCTGTATCGACCTCGACTTCAAGGCGGCCGGCGAGCTGTGCGTGGAACGGCTCGCGGGGCTCGGGCACCGGGTCGTCGCCCTCGTCGGGTCACCGCCCGAGGTGTACGTCCGCGGAACCGCCTTCGCCCATCGGGTGGTTCAGGGTTTCACGGCCGCCGCCGACCGCAACCGGCTCGCCTCCTCCGTCCACCCGTGCGAGGCGGGGCCCGCCGCGGCGGCGGCCGTGGCGGAGCAACTGCTGCGTGAGCAGCCGGCGTTGACCGGTGTCGTCGTCCACAACGAACCCCTCCTGGAACCGCTCATCGACGCGTTCGAGCACCTCGGCCTGCGCGTCCCCGGCGATCTGTCGATCACCGCGATCTGCCCCGACGAACTCGCCGAGTCCGTACGGGTACCGGTCACGTCGGTCGCGCTGCCCACCGCCGAACTCGGCTCCAGAGCAGTCGAGTTGCTGATGACGAAACTGGGCGGCAAGACCGTTCCCGACGCGACGCTCCTCTCCCCCCGACTGACGGAACGCGCGAGCACGGCACCGCGCAACGCGCCCTGACCTCACCACCATTGATGCAAGGCCCTACGCGAAGGAGCCGCGACATGAAAGGCAAGGGAAGAAGACAAGGCACGAGAAGAAGACACAGAACCACGCTCGTCGTGGCGTTCACCCTGATCGCCGGCCTGGGAGCGACGATCCCGGCGACGGCCGACACCCCGTACCCCTTCCGCGACCCAACTCTCCGTGTGAGCCAGCGTGTTGACGACCTGCTGGGCCGCCTGACACTCGACGAGAAGATCTCCCTCCTCCACCAGTACGAGCCCGCGATCCCGCGCCTCGGCATCCAGTCCTTCCGCACCGGCACCGAGGCCCTCCACGGCGTCGCCTGGCTCGGCGAGGCCACCGTCTTCCCGCAGGCCATCGGACTCGCCTCGACCTGGGACCCGGCGCTGATGGAGCAGGTCGGCTCGGCGGTCGGCGACGAGGCCCGCGGCTTCCAGCAACAGCGCCCGGACGGTTGGGGGTTGAACCTCTGGGCTCCGGTGGTGAACCTCCTCCGCGACCCGCGCTGGGGCCGCAACGAGGAGGGCTACAGCGAGGATCCGGAACTCACCGGCGCCCTCTCGACGGCCTACGGCGAAGGCCTGACCGGCGGCGACCCGAACCACCTCAAGACGGCCCCCACCCTCAAGCACTACCTCGCCTACAACAACGAGGCCGACCGCGCGACCACGTCCTCCGACCTGCGCCCACGGGTGGCGAAGGAGTACGACGAGGCCGCGTTCAAACCGGCGATCGAGGCGGACGCGGCCACGGGCGTGATGACGTCGTACAACCTCGTCAACGGCCGCCCCGCCACAGTGAATCCGGACCTGGACGACGTCGTACGGAAGTGGACCGACCAGTCCCTGCTGAACGTCACCGACGCCTTCGCCCCCGGCAACCTCGTCACCCCGCAGCAGTACTACCCCAGCATCACGGAGGGCGACGCGGCCGCGCTGAAGGCCGGCATCGACAGCTTCACGGACAACAGCGCCGACCCCACCCCGACGACGACGGCCGTCAACTCCGCCCTCCAGCAAGGCCTGTTGAAGGTCTCGGACATCGACACGGCCGTCTCCCACATCCTCTCCGTCCGCGTCCGGCTCGGGGAGTTCGACCCGGGCGGCGGCACGTACGGCTCGATCGACGCGTCCGTCATCAACAGCCCGGCGCATCAGCAGTTGGCGCGCAAGGCGGCGGCCGAGGGGACGGTGCTGCTGAAGAACAACGGAGCGCTGCCACTGAGGAGTTCGGGCTCGGGCTCGGCGAAGGACGTGGCCGTGGTCGGCCCTCTCGCCGACACCCTCTACACCGACTGGTACTCGGGCACGCTCCCCTACGCCGTCACCCCCGCGAAGGGCATCGCCGCGAAGCTCGGCACCGGAGTGGCCACCAGCGAGGGCGTGGACCGCATCGCCCTGCGCGACACGGCGACCGGCAAATACGTCACGGCAGGCACCGGCGACACGGGCGCACCCTTGCGGGAGACCACGAACACCCCTACGACAGCCGCCCAGTTCGACGCCTTCGACTGGGGCTCGGGCATCGTCACCCTGCGCTCGGCCGCCAACGGCAAATACGTCGGCTACAACTGGTCGAACTTCGTCAACGACCAGACGCAGCCCAACGGTTGGTACGTCCAGCAGCAGTTCAAGCTGGAACAGCAGGACGACGGCACGTACTTGCTGAAGTACGCGGGCTACGAGACGTCGGAGTCCTGGTGGTCGAGCCCCCTCTACCTCGGCCCGACCGACACGAACGGCACCCTGGGCCTGGTCACCAAGGACCAGGCGGCCCACTACGCGAAGGACGTGGTCCGCAGCGGAGTCGCCGACGCGGTGGCGGCGGTGAAGGGCAAGGACACGGCGGTCGTGGTCATCGGCTCCATGCCGTCCATCAACGGCCGCGAGGCCCACGACCGCACGGACATGGCCCTGGCCCCGACCCAGGAGGCCCTGGTGAAGGCGGTCCACCGGGCCAACCCGAAGACGGTGGTAGTGGTCGAGAACAGCTACCCGACGACACTCGGCGCGCTACAGAAAGAGGTCCCGGCCCTCCTCTGGACCTCCCACGCGGGCCAGGAAACGGGCAACGCCCTGGCCGACGTCCTCTACGGCGACGTCAACCCGTCCGGCCGCCTCACCCAGACCTGGTACCGGTCGGAGTCGGACCTCCCCTCGATCCTCGACTACGACATCATCAAGTCCGACCGCACGTACGAGTACTTCCAGGGCACCCCGCTCTACCCCTTCGGCTACGGCCTCTCCTACACGACCTTCCGCTACGGCACGCTGAAGCCCGTCACCGGCGGCTATGAGGTCACGGTGACGAACACGGGAACGCGGGCGGGAGACGAGGTCGTACAGCTCTACACACACCAGCGCACATCCCGCGACAAAGAACCCCTGAAGCAATTGAAGGCTTTCCAACGGGTCTCACTGAAACCGGGCGAGACAAAAACAGTCCGCCTGAAGATCCAGCAGAAAGACCTCGCCCACTGGGACGTCACCCGCTCGAAATGGGTGGTGGAAAGCGGCACGTACGACGTCATGGCCGGAGCGTCGTCCACGGACATCCGCGCCCGTACGACCTGGCGCGTCCACGGCGAGACCATCCCACCCCGGGACCTGTCACGGACGACCCGCGCCGAGAACTTCGACGACTACTCGGGCATTCACCTCGTGGACGAGTCAAAAGCGAGTGGTACGGCGGTGGGCGCGGCCGCGGATAAGGCGTGGCTGAAGTTCGCGGACACGCAACTGGGCAAGGGGGCGGCCGAGTTCACCGCGCGCGTCGCCGGAACATCGCCCGGCACGATCGAGGTCAGGCTCGGCTCCCCGACCGGCACACTCGTCGGTACGGCGCACTCGAACGGGACGGCATCGTCGTACGCCTATGAGACGGTGACCGCCGGCCTGTCAGGTGGCGCGGCGAAGGGCCGTACGGACGTGTATCTGGTCCTGAGCAACGGGTTGCGAATGGCGACCTTCACTGTTCAGTGACAGGAAAAAGCCCCCGCTGCCGAAGCAGCGGGGGCTTTACCCACATGGGATGAGTGGAGATGGCGGGAATCGAACCCGCGTCCACCGGTGCAGAATCAGGGCTTCTCCGTGTGCAGTTCGCTGTGATTTTCTCGGCCCCGGTGATCACGCGAACAAGTCGCCGACGGGCCCAGTCACTGTTTGATTTCCCATCGAACCCCGTGACCGGGCTCGATGGTTTAGTTCCCTAGATTATGCCAGGGTCCGGGTCGGGAACACCCCCGGGCTGACACCCTTTTAGGGTCCTTCAGTCGCTGTTATTAGGCAGCGAGGGCGAAGGACTGGGAATCGCTCTTGGAATTGGCGATTATTGGTTGCGACATATGGTTAACGAGATCATTGCCGCTTCCTCGACACGCTTCACCTGCTTCGACATCCGCTGTCGAAACCGATCATCCCCATGTTGTTTTTTCAAGCCCCTCCGAAGAGGGATACACACCCGCTGTGGGGTGCAGTAGCCATCGTACGTGACCAACGCGCGCCGATGCCACCGTATTCCCGGCGGCCCGCCGCAAGAACGGCAGGCTACTCGCCGCGCTGCTTCCGCTTCGCCGCCGCGATCGCGCGGTCCGACTCCCGGCGGTCCTGCTTCTCGCGCAGGGTCTGCCGCTTGTCGTACTCCTTCTTGCCTCGGGCGAGGGCGATCTCGGCCTTGGCGCGGCCGTTGCTGAAGTACAGGGCGAGGGGCACGATCGTGTGACCCGTCTCCTGGGTCTTGGCCTCCAGCTTGTCGATCTCCTCGCGGTGCAGCAGCAGCTTGCGCTTGCGGCGCACGGAGTGGTTGGTCCAGGTGCCCTGGTGGTACTCGGGGATGTGGGCGTTGTGCAGCCACGCCTCGCCCCCGTCGATCTGGACGAAGCCGTCGGTCAGCGAGGTCCGGCCCTCACGCAGCGACTTGACCTCGGTGCCGGACAGGACGATCCCGGCCTCGTAGGTGTCGATGATCGCGTAGTCGTGCCGGGCCTTCTTGTTCTGGGCGACGATCTTGCGCTTGCCGCCCTTCTCGCCGTCCCTGGCCTTGCCGGCGGCGGCCCCACCGCCCTGCTTGGGCTGGGACTCCTTGGGTACGTACATTCCCTTGCTCATAGTGCTGCCCATTTTCGCACTACGAGGGGGTGTGAGGGAAAGGCGATTACCGAGAGCTGAAACGGACGGCTAGGACGCGTCCCCGAGCCCGCTCAACACCGTCTCGGCCCGCTCCACGGCGGCCTGTCCCTGTGCGGTGACGTCGAGGTCGGGGGTGATGCCCCGGCCGTCGACGGTGTGGCCGGAGGGGGTGCGGTAGTGGCCGACGGTCAGTTCGGCGACGACGCCGTCGGGGAGCTTGCTCGGCATCTGGACCGAGCCCTTGCCGAAGGTCCTGGAGCCCACGACGACCGCGCGGCCGCGGTCCTGGAGGGCGCCGGTGAGCATCTCGGCCGCGCTCATCGTGCCGCCGTCGACCAGCGCGACCAGGGGTCTGGTGGTGTCGCCGCCCGCGGTCGCGTGCAGGGCGCGCTGCTCGCCGTCGATGTCGTACGTCGCGACGAGGCCGCCGTCGAGGAAGGCGGAGGCGGTGGTGACGGCCTCGGTGACCAGGCCGCCGGAGTTGCCGCGCAGGTCGAGGATGAACGCGGAGTCGGCCGGGGCCTGCCGTACGGCGGTGTGGACGAGGTCGCCGACGCCCTTGGTGAACGCGGCGATCTTGATGACGGTGACCTCACCGGCGAGCCTGCGGACGGTCACGGAGTCGGTGGAGAGGCGGGCGCGCCGTACGGTCTCGCTCCACGCGTGCGTGCCGCGCTCCAGGCCGAGGGTGACGGTGGTGCCGGCGGCCGCGTCCTGGGCGTCGCCCCGTAGTAAGGACACGACGTCGGTGACGGGCTGCCCGTCGACGTTCTCCCCGTCGACGCTGCGCAGGCGGTCGCCCTTGCGGACCCCGGCGGTGGCGGCGGGCGACCCGGACTGCACACGGGTCACCTCGATCCGGCCGTCCCGCTCCCGGCGGGCCCAGAGCCCGACGCCGGTGTACTGGCCGTCGAGGGCCTCCTCGAACTCCTCGTACTCCCCTTGGGAGTACACGGCACCCCACCGGTCCCCGCTGCGGCTGACGGCGCGCTCGGCGGCCTCCATGGGCGACTTGCCGTCGGCCTTGGCCTCGGCGGCGGCCTTCGCGACCTCTTCGGTACGGGCGACGGGCGCCGAACGGGCCGTACCGGACGCCGATTTCCGGTCCGACCGGTCGGGTTCGTCGAACGACCCGGTCGCCGCGCCGGCCACCAGCACACTCGCGAACACCAATGTCAGGGCGGCCCCGCGGCGGATGCGGCGGGGCTGACAGAACAGGTCTCGACCTGACATGGCGGTGAGTCTAGGACAACGCGAAGGGCCGCACGGGCGGTTGCCCGTACGGCCCTCTTGGCATGCGTCACACCTTGAGGTACTTGCGCAGCGCGAAAAACGCTGCCAGCGCGGGCATCAGGAGGCTCGTCGCGAGGATCAGCGGGAGCTTCGTCAGGACGGCGTCCCAGCCGATGAAGTTGATCAGATTGAGCTTGTGGGACAGGTCCAGGCCGTGGTCGATGATGAAGTACCGGGCGACGACCAGGAATCCGCAGGCGACCGTGCCGCCGATCAGGCCGGCGACCGCGGCCTCCATGATGAACGGGGCCTGGATGTAGAAGCCGGACGCGCCGACCAGCCGCATGATGCCGGTCTCGCGGCGGCGGCTGAACGCCGAGACGCGCACGGTGTTGACGATCAGCATCAGGGCGACGACCAGCATCAGGGCCATGACCGCGCGGGCGGCCCAGTTCATGCCGTTCAGGAGACCGAAGAGGTTGTCCAGGATGCCCTTCTGGTCCTGCACCGACTGGACGCCGTCACGGCCGTCGAAGGCGGTCGCGATGACCTGGTACTTCTCCGGGTCCTTGAGTTTGATGCGGTACGACTCCTGCATCTGGTCCGGCGTGAGGGAACTGGCCAGGGGGGAGTCGCCGAACTGCTCCTTGTAGTGCTTGTACGCCTCGTCCTGGGACTCGAAGACGACCTTCTGGACGACAGACATCTTGTCGAGGTCGGAGACGATCGACTTCTTCTGGTCGTCGGTCACCGCACCTTTGGCGCAGTTGGGGTCCGACTCGGCGTCGCTCTTGTTGCAGAGGAAGATCGAGACGTTGACCTTGTCGTACCAGTAGCCCTTCATCGTGGTCACCTGGTCGCTCATCAGGAGCGAGCCTCCGAAGAGGGCCAGGGACAGGGCTACGGAGACGACGACCGCGAAGGTCATCGTCAGGTTGCGGCGGAGACCGACACCGATCTCGGACAGTACGAACTGGGCGCGCATGGCGGCTTCTTCAGGCCTTTCCGTGGACGGACATCAGACGGCGGTCGGTCGGCGGTCAGTGCTGGTAGCCGTAGACGCCGCGTGCCTGGTCACGGACGAGGCGGCCCTTCTCCAGCTCGATGACGCGCTTGCGCATCTGGTCCACGATGTTCTGGTCGTGCGTCGCCATCACCACGGTGGTGCCCGTCCGGTTGATCCGGTCGAGCAGCTTCATGATGCCGACGGAGGTCTGCGGGTCGAGGTTGCCGGTGGGCTCGTCGGCGATGAGGAGCTTGGGGCGGTTCACGAAGGCTCTCGCGATGGCCACGCGCTGCTGCTCACCACCGGACAGCTCGCCCGGCATCCGGTCCTCCTTGCCGCCGAGCCCGACGAGGTCGAGCACCTGCGGCACGGACTTGCGGATCTCGCCCTTGGACTTGCCGATGACCTCCTGCGCGAAGGCCACGTTCTCGGCGACCGTCTTGTTCGGCAGCAGGCGGAAGTCCTGGAAGACGGTCCCCAGCTGGCGGCGCATCTGCGGCACCTTCCAGTTGGAGATGCGGGCGAGGTCCTTCCCCAGCACGTGCACCTGGCCCTGACTGCACCGCTCCTCGCGGAGGACCAGCCTCAGGAAGGTGGACTTTCCGGAGCCGGAGGACCCCACGAGGAACACGAACTCGCCCTTCTCCACTTCCAGGGAGACGTCCCTGAGAGCGGGGCGGGTCTGCTTGGGGTAGACCTTGGAGACATTGTCGAATCGGATCACGGGTGCACCACGGGTAGCCGGGGGTAGGTGTGCGTGACCATACGCGACCCGGGTGTGCCCGCGCAGTCGGCGTCCGGGGTTGCGCGAGGCTTGCACGTTTTGTCGCGGATCTGAAGGGCTGGAACGCACAAGGTCGGGGCAGGATAAGGCGAGCCGCGCCGAATCCCGCGGAACCTGGCACAGTGGAGGGGGAACGTTCTAGTTTCCCGAGGCGTTGTGTCTGTGGAAGCCGGTGCAAGGAGGGCGAGCGCATGACGTACGACCGGTTGGTGTGCGCGAACTGCGCGGCGCCCGTGAACGAGGGCCGCTGTCCCGTCTGCCGCGCGAACCGCGCGCGGCTGCAACAGGAGAATCCGTGGGGCAATCTCAACCCCATGGCGCTGATCGCCCTGCTCGCGGTACTGATCGCGGCGCTGGCGCTGGTGGCGCACCAGACCGCGTAGGCGGCCTGTACAGGGACATACGGAAAAGACATACAGAAGGGCCCGGAGCACACGCTCCGGGCCCTTCGTCGTACGACGTGCGTACGGTCCGTACGGGGACGGCTACCGTCAGGCGATCGTGCCGCCGCGGTTGCTGCTCGCGAGGCGCGGGAGCACGCGGAAGGCGATGCCGCCGGCGATCATCGTCGCGGCGCCGATCAGCAGGAACGCGGTCTGGCCGGCACCGGTCTCGGCGAGCTGGTCACCGTTGCCCTGGGCCGCCGTGTCGGAACCGGTGTCGGTGAGCGCGGAGGTGCCCGCCTCCTGGGCGGAGGAACCGCCGTCGGGGTCGGTGTTGCTGTTGCCGCCGGTGGAGCCGCCGGAACCGCTGGTGGCGGTGTCCGAGGGAGCGGCCGTGGTCGGCTCGTCCGTCGGCTCGGTGGGGTTGTCGGTGGGCTCGGTCGGCTCGTCCGTGGGCGGCTGCGACGTCGGCGTGGCCGGCGGCGTGGTGTTCGGGTCGGTCGGGATGCCCGGGTCGGTCGGCGTCGCGGGCGGAGTCGACTCCGGAGGAATCGTCGGGTCGTCGTCCGTGGTGGTGACCGACACGTTCAGGCCGTCGTCGCCGCCGAGGCTCACGCCGATACCGACCGCCGAAGCGGCACCGGCGGCGGTCAGCGAAGCGCCGCCGGCGATGACAGCGGTGGCCGCTATGCGTGCGACACGGATCCGCGTCTTCTTGGTCATTAGGTTGCTACCCCCAGTAGCTCGTCGTCAGGGTGGCGCGTCGGTGTCCGGGGCCGTGATCGACGGGGGTGGCAGCTGGCGAAAGCTCAAGTCCCCCGGTTCACATGCGCCCCGGAGACACGCATGCCACGCTTCACCCTTCCCAGTTTTCACAGCAACGTCAAGGCCGTTGCGAGCGCAATGTCCAACTAGGCGTTCTTTGCTGGGGAATGGAACCTGTGAGTGTGATGTAAAACCCAGACATCAAGGCTCAAGAGGGGGACGAAAAAGGCAACTGCCGCCCGATGGGAGGCAGTTGCCTTGTCGACAAAGTAACTCGGAAATCCCTCGTGGAGTTACTTCTCCTGCTGCTTGCGCCAGCGAATTCCGGCCTCCAGGAAGCCGTCGATCTCGCCGTTGAACACGGCCTCGGGGTTGCCGACTTCGTACTCCGTGCGCAGGTCCTTGACCATCTGGTACGGGTGCAGGACGTACGAACGCATCTGGTTGCCCCAGGAGTTGCCGCCGTCGCCCTTGAGGGCGTCCATCCGGGCCTGCTCCTCCTGGCGGCGGCGCTCCAGCAGCTTGGCCTGGAGCACGTTCATCGCGCTGGCCTTGTTCTGGATCTGCGAGCGCTCGTTCTGGCAGGAGACGACGATGCCGGTGGGGAGGTGGGTCAGGCGCACCGCGGAGTCGGTGGTGTTGACGCCCTGGCCGCCGGGGCCGGAGGAGCGGTACACGTCGACGCGCAGCTCGGACTCGTCGATCTCGAGGTGGTCGGTCTGCTCGACGACCGGGAGGATCTCGACACCGGCGAACGAGGTCTGGCGGCGCCCCTGGTTGTCGAAGGGCGAGATCCGCACGAGGCGGTGGGTGCCCTGCTCGACGGAGAGCGTGCCGTAGGCGTACGGCACGTGCACGGCGAAGGTGGTCGACTTGATGCCGGCCTCTTCGGCGTACGACGTCTCGTAGAGCTCCGTCTTGTAGCCGTGGCGCTCGGCCCAGCGCAGGTACATGCGCTGGAGCTTCTCCGCGAAGTCCGAGGCGTCGACGCCGCCGGCCTCGGCGCGGATGGTGACGACGGCCTCGCGGGAGTCGTACTCGCCGGAGAGGAGGGTGCGGACCTCCATCTCGTCCAGCGCCTTCTTGACGGCGGTCAGCTCGTTCTCCGCCTCGGCGCGGGTGTCCGGGTCGTCCTCCTCCTCGGCCATCTCGAAGAGGACCGAGAGGTCGTCGATCCGGCCGCGGAGCGCCTCCGTCTTGCGGATCTCGGCCTGGAGGTGGCTCAGCTTGCTGGTGACCTTCTGCGCCGCCTCCGGGTCGTCCCACAGGGAGGGCGCTGCCGCCTGCTCCTCAAGGACGACGACATCTGCCCTCAGCGTGTCCAGGTCCAGGACGGCCTCGATCGACTCCATGGTCGAGGAGAGGGACTTGAGCTCTTCGGATACATCGACGACTGCCACGCCTCCAGCGTAACGGCTCCGCCAAGCGGGGAGTGCCGTGGCTGGAACGGGGCATTGGTCACCCGGCGTCGGTGCCGGCGCACCTGGGGGCTCCGTCCCCAGACCCCCGAGACCTATGCCCACCCACCACCCGACTCGGTCTCTCGAGCGCCGGTCGGCATCACTCAGCCCGTCCGGCGTTTGAGGACGAGGCCGTTCAGGCCGAAGCGGGGGTGTCCACCAGGGGGAGTTGGGGCAACCCGAGCCAGGGCGCGACGCACACGTTCGCGTCGTCCATCCAGGTCGTCGCCCACACCAGTTCGCACCGCAGCGCGGCGAGCCGCGGCCCGAGCGAGGGGTCGATCCGGGTCAGCAGGGGTGGTGCGGCGGCCGTCGGCGGCGCGAAGCCGGGCTCGTACACCGGGTACGGCCGCGACGCGCCGAAGGGCAGCAGCGTCCCGTCGACATCGAGGAAGAGAAGCATCGGCACCAGGATCGGACACATTCCTCTCCTACGCCACGCACGTCACCCCTCGAATCCGCCCAGGCACGTCACCCCTCGGATCCACCCGCGCACGTCACCCCTCGAACCCGCCCGCGCGCAGAATCTCGTCGACCCGGGCCCGATGCGCCGCCTCCCAGTCGTCAAGGTTCTCGTCGCCTTCCTGGGCCAACCGCGCCAACGCCCCGGCGAGCACCTCGGCCCGCCGCGCACCCGGTACGACCACGATCCCGTCCTCGTCGGCCACCACGACATCCCCGGCATCGACGGCGACTCCCCCGCACCGCACCCGCTCGTTCAACGGCAGTACGGCCTTCTTGGCCCCCGGAATCGGCACGACTCCCCGCCCGAACACGGGGAACCCGGACGCCCGCACCTCGCCGATGTCCCGGATCACCCCGTCGACGACGAACCCGGCGATCCCGCGCTGCTGCGCGACGGCACACACATTGCCCCCGGCGAGCGCGTACTCCACGTCACCCGACTCCACGACGACGACCGAATCGGGCTCGGCACGGTAGATGGCCGCGTGCAGCATGAGGTTGTCGCCGGGAGGGCACCGCACGGTGAAGGCCGGCCCGGCGAGCCGCATCATCGGCCCCCACAGCGCCCGGATGCCGAGGTCCAACACCTGCTCGTGGCCGAGCAGATCGGCGAGGGTGGTCGTAGGGATGTCCTCGAATTCGGTGGCATCAGTCATACGCCGGACGCTACCGTCCTCCTCATGACTGCCGGGTCGGCCCTGTGCCGTGAGCGAGTCGGGTACCCGGCCTCTGAATGAGGCCGAGGCGGGCCAGAGGCCCGCCGTCTGTCACTGCGTCCAAGTCGAGTCATCACATCACTGCGCAGCGACAGAGAGAAGAGATCACCACCGCATGCCCAACGACTTCAACCAGCAGATCATCGACGAGTTCCGCGCCAACCGGGGCCGCGTGGGCGGCTACTTCGAGGGCGCCCGCCTGCTCCTCCTCACCACCACCGGCGCCCGCACGGGCGCCCCGCACACCACCCCCGTCGGCTACCTCCCCGACGGCGGCGACAGAGTCCTCGTCATCGCCTCGGCGGCCGGCTCCGCCCGGCACCCGGACTGGTTCCACAACCTCGTCGCCCACCCCCAAGTCACCGTCGAGAGCGGCGTGTTCACCTACGAGGCCCGAGCCGTGGTCCTCACCGGCGAGGAACGCGACCGGCTCTTCGCCCGAGCCGTGGAGGCGGACCCGGGCTGGGCGGCGTACCAGGAGAAGACCGACCGGATCATCCCCGTCGTAGCCCTCCACAGCGTGGCGCGGGGCGGCCCGGGGAACATCAACGCGACGTCCTTCGGCGAGGCCATCAAGGTGGTCCACGACGCGTTCCGCCGCGAACTGTCCCTGATCCGCAGCGAGTTGGCCACGGGTACAGCAACCCTGGGCGCCCAACTCCGCGTCAACTGCCTGACGTTCTGCCAGGGCCTCCACAACCACCACACCGGCGAGGACACCGTCCTCTTCCCCCTCATCACCGAACGCCACCCCGGCTCCACCCCGGCCCTGACCCGCCTCCGCGAGGAACACGAACGGATCGCGGTGCTGGTGGAGGAGTTGCGCGAGACACTCACGTCCACCACGGACCCGACGGCGGTCCGCGCCGAGGTGGAACGGCTGACGACGGAGCTGGAGGCCCATCTGACGTACGAGGAAGAGGAGTTGATCCCGCTCTTCGACGCCGCTTCTTGACCTCAAGCCTGCTTGAGGTCGAAGACTGCACGCATATCCCGATGCCGTGGAGGTTGGTATGCGTGCAGCACAGGTGCAGAAGTTCGGCGGCCCGGAGGTCCTGATCCCGGTGACGCTGCCGGACCCGGTCCCCGGCCCTGGCGAGGTACTGATCGACGTCGCCTACATCGACACGATCTTCGTGGAGACCCAGCTGCGGACCGGCTGGGGCCAGGAGTTCTTCCCGACGACACCGCCGTACGTCCCGGGCGGCGGTGTCTCCGGGGTGGTCGCAGCGCTCGGCCCGGAGGTTCCGGAGGAGTGGCTGGGCCGCAGGGTGACGTCATTCGTCCAGGACGGCTACGCGTCGCGAGCGGTGGCGGCGGTCTCGGCCCTGACGGTCGTACCGGACGCCCTGGACCTGCTCGCGGCAGCCGCCCTGGTCCACGACGGCGTCACCGCGGCCGGCCTCCTCGAACTGACCGCCGTGGCCCCCGGCGACCGCGTCCTGATCCTGGGCGCGTCGGGCGGCATGGGCACGCTGCTGGTCCAACTAACCCACTCACGCGGCGCGTTGGTCGTAGGACTGGCCCGTGGCGCGGAGAAGCTGGCGCTGGTGAGGGAGTTGGGCGCCGACGCGACGGTGGACGTCTCCGCCTCCGACTGGCCCGAGCGGGCGCGGGCGGCCCTCGGTGGCGCGGCCGACGTGGTCCTGGACGGCGTCGGCGGGCAACTCGGCGCCACCGCCCTCTCCTTGGCCGCGGACGGCGGCCGCTTCTCCGCCCACGGCGCTCCGTCCGGCGGCTTCGCCACCCTCGACACGGAGGAGGTGTCCCGGCGCGGCATCAAGCTGTTCGGCATCGCCGACGTGCAGTTCCCCCAGGCGGACCTGCTCCGGTTGACCTCGTACGCCTTGCAGGAGGCGGTGGCAGGGCGATTGCGGGTGGTGATCGGGGAGGTGTTCGAGTTGGCACGGGCGGGCGACGCGCATGCGGCGATCGCCCGGCGCGGGGTGGTGGGGAAAATACTGCTGAAAGTCTGACCGGGCCCGGCGACGGCCGAGGCACTAGCGGACGAGCGCCGCCGCGATCCGGGAGCGGCTCGGAACCTCAGACAGCCCCAAGGGGCCTGCGGCAGCCGTTATGACGGCCTGCAGTTTCCGGACCGCCGACGGAAGCCGGACCGAGTTGAATCCCGTCCCGTCGCGCAGGGACAGTGACACACGAATGACGTCGGTGAACACCGACTGCGCCTTCTTGAAGTCGAGGAGGCGCCCCAGGTCCTGTTCCCAGCCATACGTGCTGCGGGGGCGTACACGATGGACGACTCTCGACCATTCCTGGACCATACGGCGTTCCTGGTCCGCCGGATAAGACATCAGGTGAAGGTTCGTTGCCAAGTCGTAGAGCGGGTCCCCCAGGGCTGCCAACTCCCAGTCGATGACCCAGAGTTGGCCGAGCGGATCGAGGATGAAGTTGTTGCGGTGCAGATCCGCGTGCAGCAGACAGAAGTCGCGATCTCTCAGTCCGGAGACGTTCTTTCTGAGCTGGACGAACACTTCACCGCCGATACCGAGATCCTCGAAGAGTCTCCCGAACGCCACCTGGTTCTTCTCGTAGACCTGCTCTTCCGCGAAGACGATCAGACGTTCCAGGAAGCCGTCACAGTCACCGTTCTCGGGACGGTCATCGAAATGGCAGCGCCGCTCCACGTCGAGCATGTCCGGCGTGATACGCGTCATCTCCCGGAACAGGTCGACAATCTGGTCGAAAGCCATGTCCGGCACGCGCGAGCCCGTCCAACGGCTCATCGGGAGGACCCTGCCCTCGATGTACCCCTGTAGCTGCATACCCTCCATATCGATGATGTCGGGAATCCGCGTGATGTACCCTCTCAGAGCACGCAGGAGGTCCACTTCCGACCAGAAGCACCGCCGGTCGAACCACAGGATCTCGTCGCGCGGTTCACGGAACTTGACGACCCGGGCCACCCCTGGCAGCGCAAGTACATAAGTTTCGTGGTGATAGCCCTTCAACGGCCCGTCGATCACACACATGTCGGCTGACAACTCATCAGCGCGCTGTCTCACCGGCGAAACCCGCCGCTGCAGACCGAGCTCGCCCGGCTGATCAACCTCCCCGACCGCTATCGGGCCGAGGGCGAGCCCGATCCCGTCATCACCCCGCCGCTGTACGGCACCTGGCACGCCATGACCAAGCGGGTGCTC
>NZ_JBLTJC010000172.1:0-21261 GCF_048158785.1 Streptomyces colwelliae
GCGCAACATGTTCCTGGGTACGGACACCGCGTCCCACGACCGCATCCTGGACTTCTCCACGGCCGTCACCGGAAGTCTTTTCTTCGTGCCCTCGGCGGATTTCCTGGACGACCTGCCCGCTTCCCCGAGGCGCAGGGCGGTCGTCATCGTGTCGCGGCGGGTCTTCAACTCGGTTGAGATGGCGCGGAGATGGCGGGTCCAGGCCGGGGAGCCGACGAGTTCGAGGGCCGCTTCCTGGAGTGGGCGGGGGACGAAGAAGGTGTCGACGACCTGGATGGCGCGCAGGCGTTCCAGCACCGGACCGTGCGCGGCGAGTGCGCTGACCCGGAAGCTGGGCGAGGTCGCCTTGGTGAGCGAGCCGACGTGGACGACGACTCCGTCGGGGTCGTCGGCGGCCAGCGGGCGCGGCAGCGGGCCCGCGTCCTCGTGCACCAGCCGTCGTACGAAGTCGTCCTCGACGACGAACGCGCCCGCCTCGCGGGCGATGCGCAGGACCTCCGGGCGGCGCTCGGGGGCCAGTACGGCGCCGGTCGGGTTCTGGAACAGGGGCTGGCAGACGAGGACTTGGGCGCCGGTCGCGCGGAACGCGTCGGCGAGCAGGGGCGGTTTCACGCCGTCCGCGTCCACCGGCACCGGGACCGGACGCAGGCCCGCCGCCCGCGCGATCGCCAACATGCCTGGATACGTGGGGGATTCGACGAGAACGGGTGCGCCGGGAGGCGCGAGGGCGCGCAGTGCGGTGGTGAGGGCGGACTGACCGCCCGCGCTGACCAGTACGTCGGCGGCCGTCATCGCCCCGCCGATGCCGCGCGCGAACCACTCGCGCAGTTCCGGCAGGCCCTCCATCGGCGGCCGGCCCCAGGCGCCGGGGCGGCGGCCGGCCCGGGACAGGGCCGCGGCCAGCGCGCGCTCGGGCTGGAGGGACGGGTGCAGATAGCCGCCGTTGAACTCGATCACCCCGGGCGGTGGGGCGGCGAGCGAGGCCAGGACTCCGGACGCGTCCACCGTGCGCGGTACGAGGTCGGCGGCGCCGCCCGCGCTCAGCGCGACCTCCTGCCAGGAGCTGTCCCCCACGGTCGCGGTCGCGGGACGGGGCGTCGCCCGGAACGCGCCGGCGCCGGGCCGGGTGACCACCAGCCCCTCGGCGGCCAGTTGCGCGAGGGCGCGCGAGACGGTCACGGGGCTCACCCGGAACCGCTCGACGAGCGCCCGGCTCGACGGCAGCTTTCCACCTGGAGAGTAGTGGTCGAGTTCCTGTCGCAGCCGATTCGCCAGCTCGCCCACGCTGCTACGCTCTTGCATGAGAGCACACGATAGCGCTACTGCCCCGAGCCCGATAGCGGTCAGCACCTCCCCCACCACCGGGACGGCCGAGGCGGCGAAGGCCTCAGCCGGTACCGGGACGGTTCTCGCCGCGCTCGGCGTCATCGCCTTCTCCCTCACCTTCCCCGCCACCGCCTGGGGGCTGGAAGGCTTCGGTCCCTGGTCGTTGGTGGCCGTGCGGTGCGTCCTCGCCGCGCTGATCGCGGGGAGCTGCCTGCTGGCACTGCGCGTCGCCGTGCCCGAGCGTCGCCACTGGGCCGGACTGGCCGTCGTGGCCGCCGGAGTGGTGGTCGGTTTCCCGCTGCTCACCACGCTCGCGCTGGAGACGTCAACCACCGCGCACGCGGCGGTGGTTGTCGGTCTGCTGCCGCTGACGACCGCCGCCCTGTCCGCGCTGCGCACCGGCATCCGCCCCTCGCGAACCTTCTGGACGGCCGCGCTCGCGGGCGCCGGCGCGGTGCTCGCCTTCACGGTCCAGCAGAGCGGCGGCACCGTGACCACCGCCGACCTGTATCTCCTCGCCGCGCTGCTGGTCTGCGCGGCCGGCTACACCGAGGGCGGCCGGCTGGCCCGGGTCATGCCCGGCTGGCAGGTCATCGCCTGGGCGCTGGTCCTGTGCCTGCCGCTGAGCGTGCCCGCCGCCGCGATCGCGCTGTCGTACGACACCCCGCACCTCACCGCGCACAGCGTGGCCGGGCTGCTGTGGGTCGCCGCCGGTTCGCAGTTCGTCGGGCTTGTCGTCTGGTACCGGGGCATGGCCGCCATCGGCGTCCCGAAGGCGAGCCAGCTACAGCTGGCCCAGCCGCTGCTCACGCTGGTCTGGTCGGTCCTGCTGCTCGGCGAGCATCTGCCCGTGGCCGCCCCGCTGACCGCGGCGGCGGTGCTGGTGTGCATCGCCGTCACCCAGCGGGCGCGGAGTTGAAGGGCGTGCACGTGCCGGTCCCGGCCGGGCGGTCCGCCGTAGAATCGAAGGGCATGGACCGCTGCTCCCGTACTCGGTGAGGAGGCGCGACAGATGCGTGCGATCGTGGGTGATCGGCTCGTCCAGCACGGCCGGGTGGTCGGCGTGCACGACCAGGTCTCGGAAGTCGTCGAGGTGATGGGTGCGGAGGGCGGTCCGCCCTACCGCGTCCGCTTCGCCGACGGGCACGAGGCCGTGATGTCACCCGGCCCGGACTGCGAGATCAAACACCAGGACATCAAGTACCCGGCCTCGGAACGGTAGTTCAGCGCGGGGGCTTCGCCGGCTGCCGGTAGTGGTCGGCCACCACCCGTGCCATCGCGCCGGCCGGGTCCACCGCCACGTCCTTGGCCGCGAAGAAGACGTGCCCGCCGACCTGGGGGTACTTGGCGGCGAGGGTGAGGTGCCGGGACAGTTCGGCGGGGTCCTGCCAGGCCGCGGGCTGCGCCGGGTCGCCCGCCTTGTACAGCGCCTCACCCGCGTAGAGCCGTGTCTTCGTGCCGCGCGCGACCTCCGCCCACCAGGGCAGCAGCTTGGCGTAGTCGGCGGCGGCGAAGCCGATGTTCCAGTACAGCTGCGGGACGATGTAGTCGATCCAGTTCTCGCGCACCCACTTGCGGGTGTCCGCGCTGAGGTCGTCGTACGTCTGCACCCCCGCGCGGGTGTCGGAGCCGCGCGAGTCGGTCGCGATGTTGCGCCACACGCCGAAGGGGCTGATCCCGAACCGCGTGCCCGGGCGGACCTGCTGGATACGGGCCGCGGTCTCGCGGATCAGCTTGTCGATGTTGTCGCGGCGCCACGCGGCCCGGTCCGCGAATCCGCTGCCGTACCTGTCGTAGGCCGCGTCGTCGTCGAAGGTCTGGCCGGCCACCGGGTACGGGTAGAAGTAGTCGTCGAAGTGGACCCCGTCCACGGGGTACTTCTTCACCGCGTCGAGGATCGCGTTCTCGACGAAGGCGCGGACCTGTGGCAGCCCGGGGTTGTAGTAGAGCTTCCCGCCGTACGTGACCACCCAGTCCGGGTGCTTGCGCGCGGGGTGCGAGGGGACGAGTTTCGTCAGGTCGGTGTTGTTGGCGATGCGGTACGGGTTGAACCACGCGTGCAGTTGCAGCCCCCGCACATGCGCCTCTTCCACAGCCGTCCCGAGCGGGTCCCAGCCGGGGGCCTTGCCCTGGGTGCCGGTGAGGTACTGGGACCAGGGTTCGTACGGCGAGGGCCACAACGCGTCGGCGGTGGGCCGTACTTGGAAGATCACCGTGTTGAGGCGGTCGCGGACCGCCGTGTCGAGGTGGGCGATCAGTTCGGTGCGCTGCTGCGCCGGCGTGAGGCCCGGACGGGAGGGCCAGTCGCGGTTGGCCACCGTCGCCAGCCACACGCCCCGCATCTCGGTGACCCCGCGCGGACGACCTGCCGGCCTCGACGCGCGACCGGTGTCCGCCGCCGCGCTGCCCGTCGTGGCCAGCGTCGACAGCGCGGCCATCGCGAACGCCCGACGTGACAATCGCCCCATCTGCACACCCCCATACGCTGTGGATCCGTGCCGTCACGGATCGTCTCCGCGCCCCAGAATGCCCGACCCCGGCGATCGATCATCGATACTTGCGGGTAACGTGCACGATCGGAGCAGGCGCCGAACAACGGGGTCCTGCGACACAGTGACAGAGCAGTGAAGGGGACGATGTGACCGACATCGAGCGCGTCGGAGTGGTCGGCTGCGGCCAGATGGGCGCGGGTATCGCCGAGGTGTGCGCCCGCTCCGGCCTGGACGTGAAGGTCGCCGAGACCACCGGCGAGGCCCTGGAGATCGGCCGGACCCGGCTGTTCAACTCGCTGACCAAGGCCGCCGAGCGCGGCAAGATCTCCGCGGAGGAACTGGCGGAGACGCAGGCGCGGCTCAGCTTCACCACCGATCTCGGCGAGTTCGCCGACCGCGACCTCGTCATCGAGGCCGTCGTCGAGAACGAGCAGGTGAAGACCGAGATCTTCCAGGTGCTCGACCAGGTCGTGACCCGCCCCGACGCGATCCTCGCCTCCAACACCTCCTCGATCCCGCTGGTGCGGCTCGCGGTCGCCACCTCGCGCCCCGACCAGGTCATCGGCATCCACTTCTTCAACCCGGCCCCGGTGCAGAAGCTCGTCGAGCTGATCCCGGCGCTCACCACCTCCGAGGGCACGCTCAGCCGCGCCCAGCTGTTCGCCGAGAAGGCGCTCGGCAAGCACGCGATCCGCGCCCAGGACCGCTCCGGCTTCGTGGTCAACGCGCTGCTGATCCCCTATCTCCTGTCCGCGATCCGGATGTTCGAGTCGGGCATCGCCAGCCGCGAGGACATCGACAACGGCATGGAACTCGGCTGCGCCCACCCGATGGGCCCGCTGAAGCTGTCCGACCTGATCGGTCTGGACACGGTCGCCTCGGTCGCCTTCTCGATGTACGAGGAGTACAAGGAGCCGCTGTACGCCGCTCCCCCGCTGCTCCAGCGCATGGTCGACGCGGGCCGGCTGGGCCGTAAGTCCGGCTCGGGCTTCTACACCTACGCCTGAGCACTTCCCTCGCGGCAACTCACCGTAATACTTTGGCGGTTGCGGGCCCGGCACTCTTCGGAGCGCCGGGCCCGCGCCATTCACACGCCGTGTGCGCGCCGGGCCCGCATATGCCGCCCGCACACTCTCCCCCGGTGCCCACCAGGCGAGTTGACTCTTCATGCACATGCAGGGGATGTTCCGACTACGGAAAGGAGCGGACCCGTGACCGCCGACCCCGAGCATCCCGTGGTCCATGGAGAACTCGCAGAGTTACGCCGCCGCCTCGACGTCGCCTACGCGCGGGTCGAGGGCGGGCTGGCGCTGCTCAGCCATCGCACCGAGGAGACGGACAAGGAACTGGACGATCTGAGCGCGCGAATCGTTGCACTTGAGCACACCAGGTGGCCGCTGCCAGCTATTGCCGCGATGACCGCCGTAGGTGCACTTGTCGTGACTGTCTGGCAGGCCTTGGGACGCTAGAGCCTATAGGTCGATGGGTCAGCTGCGGGCTCGTCGTGGCTGGTCGCGCAGTTCCCCGCGCCCCTACGGGGCGCTCCTCATGTGGTGCAACAGCATTAACGCGGCCGCCATGTTGGCGGCCGGGACCTCCCCGCGGGCGACCATGTCGGGTACGAGTTTGAGCGGCACCCATTCCCGGCGGTCCGACTCGAAGTCGTCCACGGGGTGTCCGGTGTACTCGCCCTCGTCGGCCCAGTAGATGTGGTGCCGGGCGTCCGTGAGCCCGTTGGACGGTTCCACGCTCATCAGGTGGTGCAGGGGCCCCGGCCGCCAGCCGGTCTCTTCCTCCAGTTCCCTGGCGGCCGCGCGCGCGATGTCCTCGCCGTCCTCCACGACGCCGGCCGCGAGCTCCCACCCCCAGCTGTCGGTGATGAAACGGTGCCGCCACAGGAGGAGAACCTCGTTCGCCTCGTTGACCACCGTCGCCACGGCCACCGGCCGCAGCCGTATCAGGAAGTGGTCGAGGTGTCGGCCGTCGGGTAGTTCGACATCCGCGAGATTGACGCTGAACCAGCGGTTTGAGTACACAGTTTGTTCGTTCTGTTTCGTCCACTGCACGGTTCTGCCACCTTCCGTCGAGTAAGTGGCAATATCGCAGCAGGAACTGTGTTGTGGTCTACGGCGCTTTCCAGGGCGCTCTCTACAGCGGCACGCGCAGTGCCCCGTCGATGAGTTCGGCCGCCTCGGTGGTACCCGCGCAGTCGCTGCGCACCAGGTACTCGCGCACCGCGCGGAGTCTGTCGCGCAGTCGCTGGGACTCCATCCCCCGCGCCTGTTCGGCCATCTGTAGGGCCGTGGCCACCGCTTTGTCGGCGTTTCCCTGGCGCAGTTCGATCTGGCTGAGCATGGCCAGCCGGTGCACCCGGCCCCGGTCGTGCGCCGGAGTGTCCACGGCCGCCGTGGCATGCTCACCCGCCGCCGTCAGATCGCCGAGGCTGAGAAGCGCCTCCGCCACCTGGACGTTGACTAGGCCCGGCTGGACATAGCCGGTCTCGTCGGGTTCGTATCCGCGCCGGATGCGTTCGGCGGCCTGCTCGGCACGCCGGATGCAGGACAGGGCGCTCGTGCCGTCACCGAGGTGTGCGTACGCCTTCGCCTGCATCGCGTACAGGTCGGAGGCGAGCGCCGGGGTGATCTGCCGGCCGGCGGCACGCAGCGCGGCCTCCGCGAAGGCCACGGCCTGGCGGAACTCCCGCATGAACAGCGACTGGTTGACGAGCAGCGCGATGACGTACGCGCCAAGTCCCCTGTCGTTGCTGGCCTTTGCCAGCCGTAGCGCCTGGTGGAAGTAGCGCTGGGCGAGGCCGTGCGCGTCGGAGTCGTAGGCGCAGATGCCCGCGATCGCCACCAACCCACCGGTGGCGCGGTGCAGTTGGCGGCCGGTGGCGTCGGTGTAGCTGCCGCGCAGCAGCGGGGCGGTCTCGGAATTGAGGAAGCCGACGATGCGGGTGCGGGTCGCGACGCCGCCGGCCTTGCGGTACATCTGCTCGTAGTGGGCGCGGGCCGCGCGCAGCATCTCGATGTCGGCCATGCTCACCCGGTGCCGGCCGCCACGCGAGACGTCCACGTCGTCGGGCGGGTTCTCCCACTCCCAGACGGGCATCACGGCGGGCGTTCCGGTGACTGCGGGTGCGCCGAGGATGTGCGGCCGCTGCTGTTCGTCGGAGCGCCACAGGGCGGTGGCCCGCTCGACGAAGCCGGAGAGGGAGGTGCCGTGCGGGGTGGACGGTTCGCCCGGTACGCCCAGACCGATGTCGTCGAGGGTGACGGGTCTGTGCAGGCGGGTCGCGAGCACCTCGCAGATCAGGTCGGGGACCTGGCCTCGCGGCCGCTGACCCTTCAACCACCGTGCCACGGCGGTGTGTTCGTACCGTAGCGCGAGCCCTCGGGCCCGTCCCGCCTGGTTCACGTGGGCGGCGAGTCCCGCGTGCGAGATTCCCGCCTCGTCCAGGATCGCGTCGAGGAGTGTGTTGGGCTGCATGGATGGCCCCCCGGTGAATCGGTGCGGACAGAGTAGTGCGGTTCGGTTCACACCGGGTGTGAACGGAGTGCGCGAATCCGTGCTGTGTGCGCGCTGTTGCGGAGAGTTCCGAACCGGTTGACTGGATTGCCTCGCAAGAGGCCGGCCGGGCCGCCGGCTCCCCCTCGTAAGTGCGGCGGCCTGGCTTTGCGGGCGACTAAACACCGTTGGGCTGTCGGTAGTTGGTCGAGGGCGGCATCGTCGTGGCTGGTCGCGCCCCCGCGGCGGAGCCGCTGATGTCACAGCCCCGCGCCCCTAGGTGGGGATGCGCCGGCTTGCGGTCATTGCTCAGGACGAGTATCGCCACGTCGTCCGTCGGGGTGCCGGCTGTGTGGCGGAGCAGCGCCGTGAAGACCGAACCCAGCACCGACTGCGGTACCGGGACCGGGACCGGGTGTTGGGCCACCGCCTCCGTCAGCGTCGCCCGCAAGGGGAAGAAGCGGCCGTGGCTGTCACGGGCATCCTCCGCCCCGTCCGTGTAGAGGAACAGCGCCTCGCCCGGGAGGAGTTGGCCGCAGCAGACGAACGGCAGCTCTGTCGGCAACGGGAACGGGCCGAGGGGCGGAAGAGGATCCGCGCGGGCAAGTGGTTCGACACTCTCCCCGCTCAGCAGGTACGGCCACGGGTGACCGCAGTTCAGAGCCCGCACCTCGCCGTCCCTGCCGATCTCCAGCAGCAGTACGGTGACGAACTCCTCGGCGACCGGGCTGTCGGGGTCGAGGCCGCCCGCCGCGGGATGTTCGGCGCGGGCGCGTTCGCGCAGATGGCGGGCGAGGGCGCGCTCCAGCCGTCGTAGGACGCCTTCCAGGTCGGGCTCGTCGTGGGCGGCCTCGCGGAAACTGCCGAGGACGGCGGCCACCGTGCCGATCGCGGAGATGCCGTGGCCCCGGACGTCGCCCATCACGACCCGTACGCCGTGCTCGGTGGCGATCACCTCGTACAGGTCACCGCCGACCACCGCACCGCGCTCCGCGGACAGTTGGGCGGCGGCGATGTTCAGCCCGTCGAGGCGAGGCGGCAACGGCCGCAGCAGGGCGTTCTGCGCGGCACCGGCGATCTGGCGGATCTGCCGGAGTTCGCGCAGCAGGGAGCGGCGGACCTGGACGATGAGACCGGTACCGACCGCGAAGAACACGGCGCTGGTGACGATGCGCGCGCCGAGGTCGTTCTCCTGGGCGAGCGGGCAGGTGAGTTTGTAGGTGATCGCTATGGCGCCCCAGACCGTGGGCATCCCCAGGGCGAGTGCCCTGCGCAGCGGACGGCGGGCACGCGTCCTCGGGCGCGTCCTGCGGGGCACCCCAGCCTTGATGCGGATCATGCCTGTGGCCCCCCAAATAGGCCCCGACAGCGCAATCGGACCGACCCCGAAAGGCCGGTCCGATTCTGTCGACCACATGCCCCGATCGGGCCACATCACCCGAACTTCTCACCCGAACGAGTGAGAAGAGATGAGACACCCGCATTTATGCAGGTAGACCCGCAAACACAGGCCCACGAGGATGCCGTCAAGGGGCGCGGGGAACTGCGCGACCAGCCACAACGCACCCGCAGCCGGCAAACAACAGCAGCTCCCCGCCCCTTAGCCCGTTCTAGCCGCGAAGCACAGCCCCAACCCGCTCCCCGGCAAGCGAAACCGCCGCATCCCGAGCCGCAGACGCCTCATCGACAGTCAACGTCCGATCAGCCGCCCGGAACCGCAACGCGTAGGCGAGCGACTTCTTACCCTCGCCCAACTGCGCCGCGTTCTCATACACGTCGAACAACCGGATCGACTCCAGCAGTTCACCCGCCCCCTCACGCAACGCCGCCTCGACACCCGCATGCGGCACAGCCACATCAACAACGAGCGCGACATCCTGCGTGGCAACAGGGAACGTGGAGATCTTCGGCCCCTTGGGAACACCGGAAGACGCCAACTCAAGGACATCCAGGTCGAGTTCCATCGCACTGGTACGCGCAGGCAGACCCAGCGTCTTCAGCACACCCGGGTGCAACTCCCCCGCGTATCCGATGACTTGCTCAACACCCTCGACGACAACCGCGAGTTCCGCGCAGCGACCGGGGTGCCAGGGCCCGTACTGCCCACCCCGCACGACGAGTTCGGTACCGGCCTCCCGCGCGAGCACCCGAGCCGCCTCGACCGCGTCGGCCCAGTCGGACGGGCGCCCCTTGCCCCACCACCCGGCCTGCTCACGCGCGCCCGCGAGGACGACCGCGGCATGCCGGGGCTGGACGGGCAGCGCCTCCGTAAGAGAAGCGATCTCCTCGTCGGTAGGACGCCGGTCGACGGGCAGCCGTACCGCGATCTTCAGCTCTTCACGCGGGTGGAAGACCAGGCCCGTCTCGAACAGCGCGAGGTCATGAGAACCACGACCGTCATTGCGCCGCAACGCACCCAACAGCCCCGGCAGCAGCGTCGTACGAAGCGCGGGCTCCTCGTCGGAGAGCGGGTTGACCAGCTTGACGACCTTGCGGTTCGGGTCGTCGGCGGTCAGGCCGAACTGGTCGAAGACGTGCTCGCCGACGAAGGGGTAGTTCGGCGCCTCGACGTAACCGGCGCCGGCCAGCGCGCGGCCGACCCGGCGGTGGAGACGCTGGCGGTCGGTCAGGCCCCGGCCCGCGGGGGGCTTCGGGAGCGTGGAGGGCAGGTTCTCGTAGCCCTCCAGGCGGATGACCTCTTCGGCCAGGTCGTTCGGGTCCGTGAGGTCGGGGCGCCAGGACGGGACGGTGACGATCAGCTCGTCCTGCCCGTACACGTCGCAGCCGACTTCCTGGAGACGCCGTACGACGGTTTCGCGGCCGTAGGCGACACCCGCGACCTTGTCCGGGTGGTCCGCCGGGATGGTGATGGTGTGCGGGGCCGAGGGCGCGATGACCTCGGTGACGCCCGCGTCCGCCGTGCCGCCCGCGAGGAGGACCAGGAGGTCGACCGTGCGCTGCGCTGCTGCCGAGGCGGCCTGCGGGTCGACGCCCCGCTCGAAGCGCTTGGACGCCTCGGAGGCCAGCTTGTGGCGGCGGGCCGTGCGCGAGATGGAGAGCGCGTCGAAGTGCGCGGCCTCGACGACGACCTCGGTCGTGGTGCCCTCGGTGTCGTCAATCTCCGTGTTGGCGCCGCCCATGACACCCGCGAGGCCGATGGGGCCGCGGTCGTCGGTGATCACCAGGTCCTCGGCGTCCAGCGTGCGCTTGGCGCCGTCGAGGGTGGTGAGCTTCTCCCCCTGCTCGGCCCGGCGCACGCCGATCGGACCCTGGACGCGGGAGCGGTCGTAGGCGTGCAGGGGCTGGCCCAGCTCCAGCATCACGTAGTTGGTGATGTCGACGGCGAGCGAGATCGGGCGCATGCCCGCCTTCTGGAGGCGGCGCGTGAGCCAGAGCGGGGAGCGGGCGTCGGGGTCGAGGCCGGTCACCGTGCGGGCCGTGAAGCGGTCGCAGCCCATCGGGTCGGAGACGTGGACCGGGTAGCCGAAGGCGTTCGGCTGCGGTACGTCCAGGAGCGCCGGGTCGCGCAGCGGGAGGCCGTAGGCGATGGCGGTCTCGCGGGCGACGCCGCGGATCGACAGGGCGTAGCCGCGGTCGGGGGTGACGGCGATGTCGAGGACCTCGTCGACGAGCTGGAGCAGCTCGATCGCGTCGGTGCCGACCTCGTGCTCGGGCGGCAGCACGATGATGCCGTGCGAGCCGTCGTCGCCCATGCCCAGCTCGTCGCCGGAGCAGATCATGCCGTGCGAGGTCTTGCCGTACGTCTTGCGCGCGGCGATCGCGAAGTCGCCCGGCAGGACCGCGCCGGGGAGGACCACGACGACCTTGTCGCCGACGGCGAAGTTGCGGGCGCCGCAGACGATCTCCTGGGGCTCACCGGTGCCGTTGGCCTGACCGACGTCGACCGTGCAGAAGCGGATGGGCTTCTTGAAGCCCTCCAGCTCCTCGATGGTGAGGACCTTGCCGACGACGAGCGGGCCCTTGAGGCCGTCGCCCAACTGCTCGACGGTCTCTACCTCGAGGCCGACGGAAATGAGCTTGGCCTGGACGTCGCGGCCGGTCTCCGTCGCCGGCAGGTCGACGTACTCCCGCAGCCAAGAAAGCGGGACGCGCATCAGATCTCCATCCCGAACGGCCGGGTGAACCGGACGTCGCCCTCGACGATGTCTCGCATGTCTTCGACGTTGTGGCGGAACATCAGCATCCGCTCGATGCCGAACCCGAAGGCGAAACCGCTGTACTTCTCCGGGTCCACACCGCAGGCGACGAGCACGCGCGGGTTGACCATGCCGCAGCCGCCCAGCTCGATCCAGCCCTCGGAGGAGCAGGTACGGCAGGGGCGGTCGGGGTTGCCGACGGACTCGCCCTTGCAGACGTAGCAGAGCATGTCCATCTCGGCGGACGGCTCGGTGAAGGGGAAGTAGTTCGGCCGCAGCCGGGTCTTCATCTCCGCGCCGAAGAGCGACTGGACCATGTGGTCGAGCGTGCCCTTGAGGTCGGCCATGGTCAGGCCCTCGTCGATGGCGAGGAGCTCGATCTGGTGGAAGACCGGGGTGTGCGTGGCGTCCAGCTCGTCCGTGCGGTACACGCGGCCGGGGCACACGATGTAGACCGGCGGCTCGCGGTCCAGCATGGCGCGGGCCTGCACGGGCGAGGTGTGCGTGCGCAGCACGACACCCGACTCGTCCCCGTCCGTCCCCTTGGGGCCCTGGACGAAGAAGGTGTCCTGCATCTGCCGAGCCGGGTGGTCCGGGGTGAAGTTCAGGGCGTCGAAGTTGAACCACTCCGCCTCGACCTCGGGCCCCTCGGCGATCTCGTACCCCATGGACACGAAGACGTCGGCGACGCGCTCCATGAACGTGGTGAGCGGGTGCCGGGCGCCGGCCGGTACGCGGTCGTACGGCAGCGTGACGTCCACCGCCTCCTCGACCAGGACGCGGGCGTCGCGGTCGGCCTCCAGCTCGGCCTGGCGGGCGGCGAGGGCCTTGTTGACCGCGCCCCGGGCCTGGCCGACCAGCTTGCCTGCGGCTGCCTTGGCCTGCGGGGGCAGGGCGCCGATCTCGCGGTTGGCGAGGGCGAGCGGGGAGGTGCCGCCGGTGTGGGCGACCTTGGCCTCCTGGAGCGCGTCGAGGTCACCGGCGGCGGCGAAGGCGGCGAGCGCCTCGTCCCGCGTGCGCTCGATCTCTTCCGGTTTCAAGGCCTCGACCTCTACAGGGTCGTACGACTTATTCGGTGCCGACATCTCTTCCCGTGCTTCCGGTTGGCTGGCGGATGGTCCCCGTCCCGACTCGACTCGGGGGACGCGTCGTCGTCCCTGAAACGGGGACGCAAAGGTGCCAAAGGCCGAGTCTAACGGGGGTGAGGCAGGTGACCGCGCCCGTGGGCCCTCGTCGGCGGCTGCGGCAGGGCTACTGCAGATACGCCGGGGTGCCCACGGGCAACATAAATCGGAACTCGGCGCCGCCGTCCGGGGCGCGGCCGACCGTGATGGTGCCGCCGTGGGCCTCGACGATGCCCTTGACGATGTACAGCCCGAGACCCGTGCCGCCGCGCTTGCTGCCCCGCCAGAAGCGGGTGAAGACGCGGTTCATGGACTCCTCCGGGATGCCTGGGCCCTCGTCGCTCACCGTCACCGAGGTGCCGGTCTCCTCCCCTTCCCGGGGGGAGGCCGAGGCCGTGACGTCGATGGTGACGGTTCCCTCGCCGTGGCGCACCGCATTTTCCAGCAGGTTGCTCAGCACCTGGTCGACCTTGTCGGGGTCGGCCCACAGGTCCGGCAGCGGTTGCTCGACGCGGAGCAGGAACCGGTCGGCGGTCTGCCCGGCGGCCACGTACGCCTGGATGTGACGGCCGACGGCCGCGCCCATGTCGACGGGCTGACGGCGCAGCTCCAGCCGCCCGGAGTCGATGCGGGAGATGTCGAGCAGCTCGGCGATGAGCCGGGTGACGCGGTTGGCGTCGGCGTCGACGGTCTCCAGCATCAGCCGCTTCTGGTCGTCCGTGAAGCGTTCCCACTTGGCGAGCAGGGTGGCGGTGAAGCCCTTCACGGAGGTGAGCGGCGAACGCAGTTCGTGGGCGACGGTCGCGATCAGCTCGGCGTGACTGCGCTCGGTACGACGACGGGCCTCGGTGTCCCGCAGGGAGACGACGACCCGGCGAACAGGACCGAGGGGTTCCGCACGCACATAACGCGCGGTGACGAGAACCTCATGACCGCCCGGCAACAACAAATTCCGCTCGGGCTGCCGCACCCGGATGGCCAACCCACCATAGGGATCGGTCAGTTGCCACCAACGTCGCCCCTCCAGGTCCTCTAACGGAAGGGCCTTCTCCAGCCGCTGCCCGAGGGCGTCCGCGGCGGCGACGGAGGTGATCCGCTCGGCGGCGGCGTTGAAGCAGACGACATGCCCGTGCTCGTCGGCGATGACCAGGCCGTCGGCCAGTTCGTCGGGGTCGATGCCGAGGTCGTCGTGCCGGGCCTCGGACGGCCGGGGCACACCCCGTGCTCCCGGCGCGCTGCTCGTGCCGACAGTCATCCCCGTACCCCACCTCTTCTCATACGGCGCAGGTGGCCCCCGAGCTGGTCACCCTACTAGCTGTCGGTGACAGAGCGGCACCCTCCGGAGGCACGCTGTGCACGCGCCGACGCATACAGACATACGGCGGCGGCGGTGGCGAGGTTCAGGCTTTCGGCCTTCCCGTGGATCGGAACCCGCACAACGGCGTCCGCGAGCGCCCGCGTCTCCTCCGGAAGCCCCCACGCCTCGTTCCCGAACACCCAGGCGGTGGGCCCACCCATGGTGCCCTGATCCAGCTCGTCATCGAGGTCGTCGGTCCCGGCCCCGTCAGCGGCGAGAATCCGCACCCCGATCCCCTTGAGCCCGGCCACGGCCTGCTCGACGGGCACCCCGACAGCGACAGGCAGATGAAACAGAGACCCCACGGAGGCCCGAACAGCCTTGGGGTTGTACAGATCCACAGAAGCATCGGTCAGTACGACGGCTTCGGCACCGGCAGCATCCGCACACCGCAGAACGGTGCCGGCGTTCCCGGGATCGCGCACGTTCGCCAGTACGGCCACGAGCTTGGGCCGACCCTTGAGGATCTCCTCGAACGGGGTGTCGAGAAACCGGCAGACCCCGACCAGTCCTTGCGGAGTGACGGTGGTCGAGATATCGGCGATGACCTGCTCGTCCGCGAGATGCACCCGGGCACCGGCGTCACGGGCCTCGCCGACGATGTCGGCATACCGCTCCGCGGCCTCAACGGTGGCGAACAACTCGACAAGCGTGTCCTTGTACCCAGCGGCCTCCCGCACAGCCTGCGGCCCCTCGGCAAGAAACAGCCGCTCCTTGCCCCGAAAATTCCGCCGCTCAAGCCGCCGAGCAGCGGCGACGCGAGAGGAACGGGGAGAAATGAGCTCGGGACCGTGAGGGGACATTCTCAACTTCACCTTCAAATCGCAGGGCGCCCGGGTTTCCTTAGGGGCGCGGGGAACTGCGCGACCAGCCACGGACGGCCCGCACCCGACCAACTACCGAACCGGGGTTGACAGCAAAGAACCCGCAGGCCTGAAAACCTGCGGGTCCTTCAACTCACGGCGAAAGCCAGCGTCACGCGGCCTTGGGCGCGTTCACATCGCTGGGCAGCGCCTTCTGCGCAACCTCGACCAGCGCGGCAAACGCACCGGCGTCGTTGACAGCCAGCTCCGCGAGGATCTTGCGGTCGACCTCGATGTTCGCCGCGTTCAGACCCTGGATGAAGCGGTTGTACGTGATGCCGTTGGCGCGGGCAGCGGCGTTGATGCGCTGGATCCACAGCCGACGGAAGTCGCCCTTGCGCTTCTTGCGGTCGTTGTAGTTGTAGACCAGCGAGTGGGTGACCTGCTCCTTGGCCTTGCGGTACAGGCGCGAACGCTGACCGCGGTAGCCGGAGGCGGCTTCGAGGATCGCCCGGCGCTTCTTGTGGGCGTTGACTGCCCGCTTGACGCGTGCCACTTGTTTAACTCCTTGTAGCGGGGCCGTGGTTGGACTCACACGGCCCGGAATCGATGGGGTCCCGGTCCAGACGTACGGCGCTCAACCGGAGCGCCGCGTACGTCACTTGCCGAGAAGCTTCTTGATCTTCTTGGCGTCGCCCGGGGCCATCTCGGCGTTGCCGGTGAGGCGACGCGTCACACGGGACGACTTGTGCTCGAGCAGGTGGCGCTTGCCGGCACGCTCGCGGAGCACCTTGCCGGAGCCGGTGATCTTGAAGCGCTTGCTGGCACCGCTGTGCGACTTGTTCTTCGGCATAGCGCCGTTATCTCCTCGTCGGTGGCGCTCCGGTGCCCGGTCGTGAAACCGGGCACGGGTGGAGCGTCGCTCTTGTTTCGGTTACATCCCTGGACTGGCGTCCTGGGATCAGGCGTCGGCGCGAGCCTCGGCCGGGGCCTCGACGGTCTCGACCTCGGTGACGTCGCCCTCGTCAACGATCTCCTCGTTGACGCTGCCCTCGTCGTCGAACTCGGACTCCGCGGCGTTCTGCGACTTGCCCGGGTTGGCCTTCGCTTCGGCCTTGCGGGCCGCCTGGGCCTCGCGGGCCTCGGCCATCGCCTCGGTCTTCTTCTTGTGCGGGCCGAGAACCATGATCATGTTTCGGCCGTCCTGCTTCGGGTTCGACTCGACGAACCCGAGGTCGGCCACGTCCTCCGCGAGCCGCTGAAGCAGTCGGTAGCCCAACTCGGGCCGGGACTGCTCGCGACCACGGAACATGATCGTGATCTTGACCTTGTCGCCCTGCTTCAGGAACCGGACGACGTGACCCTTCTTGGTGTCATAGTCGTGCGGGTCGATCTTCGGCCGGAGCTTCATTTCCTTGATGACCGTGTGCGCCTGGTTCTTGCGCGCCTCACGGGCCTTCATGGCCGACTCGTACTTGAACTTCCCGTAGTCCATGAGCTTGCAGACCGGCGGACGTGCACTCGCCGCAACCTCGACCAGGTCCAGGTCGTACTCCTGCGCAAGCTCAAGGGCCTTGGCAAGCGGAACAATTCCGACCTGCTCGCCACTCGGACCGACAAGTCGCACTTCGGGAACGCGAATCCGGTCGTTGATACGGGGCTCGGTGCTGATGGATCCTCCTCGGTTAGCACCACACGGCCATCTGGCGGACGGCCGCGTTTGTCTTTGGTAGACAGACCTAACCGCGCCGGAACACAAAAAATGCCCCGGACGATCACAAGACGGGGCTCCAAAACACTGCCGGAGCACCGCCGCGATGATCGCGGGGCGCAATATCGGGCGACTCCATCGTCCGTACGGAACGATGGTGACCGCCTGACCGGGGTGACCCGCCGTCCGTGAGGACAGTCAGGTGGGAGATCGGAGCCTCCACTTGTTGGCCGGGCACAACAGTGCCTGGCCGGTCATCACACAAGGTTAGCAGCTCCCCGGGGGTGGTGCGAACCGCCGTACACCGGGCCCTATCGTGTGGGGCATGAGTGACACGCCTCCCGAGTCCACCAATGTTGACGCCCCCGACTTCGACGCCATGGCCCGCGACATCGCGGAGGTCCCGGCGGTCGAGGTGATCGTGACGGTCGCCGTGAATCTGATGAGCGCCGCCGCCGTGAAGCTGGGTCTGACGGAGGAGGGCGACAAGTACAAGGACCTGGACGAGGCCCGCAAGCTGGTCACCGCCCTGGCCGGCCTCCTGGACGCGAGCGCGACCGAGATCAGCTCGTTCCACGCGGCCCCGCTGCGCGACGGCCTGAAGTCCCTCCAGCTCGCCTTCCGCGAGGCGTCCCTCGTCCGCGACGAGCCGGGCCAGGGCCCGGGCGAGAAGTACACGGGCCCGATCTACGGCTAGTCCGTACCCCGTTCGATCACCGTACGTACAAGGGCTCGCCCGGAGGCGTCGTCCCGGCCGGCAGGACCGCCAGGTCGAGGCCGCGCACCAGGCGGGCCCTCAGCGTCTCGTCGGCGGCGAGGCGGCGCGCGACCGCGTGGATGCCGGCGTCGTGCGGAACGGCGGGCTCGAAGACCAGCGCGAGGGTGCCGTCGGCCCGGCCGGGGCCGAGATAGGCGCGCAGCACCGCGCCCACGTCTGCGACCACGGCGCGCACCGCTTCCACGACCACCGGGTCGGCGAGCGGGTCCGCGCTGGTGCGCCCCTCGGCGAGGGCCAGCAGCGCGGACCCCGACAGCTCGAAGGGCACCGGCCCCGCCAGGTCCAGCACCACCGTGTCCGCCTTCTCGTGCGCGGCGGCCTGGAGCGCCTGGTGCAGCGGTACGGCCACGGGCCGCGCCGCCGGGTCCCAGCGGGCCAGCGAGTCGGTGGACGTGAAGGCGGGCAGCGCGGTCCGGCCACCGGCCTTCAGCGTGGGCACGGCCATGTCGCTGGTCTTCTCGCGGCGCAGCCCGTTCTCGTCCTCCTCGACCTCGCCGAGCACGGCCACCACGGGCACGAGCAGCCGGGCGCCCTTGAGGGCCTCCAGGACGGGTCCTACGGCGGTGCGGTCCTCGGCCCAGGAGGCGAGCGCCGCGCCCAGTGCGGGGTCGGCCGTGCCGTCGTCGTCGGAGTAGCCGGAGTCGGGAATGTTCTTGTTCGCCACGGTGACCGACCCTATCGGGGGGATGCTGCAGGGCTTGTGCGGGCCCTGAAACGCGGAGGACACAGCTTTCACACGTTTCTCAGACACAGTTGACAGACATCTAACTTTCATCTCACGTGTCGCACAGTCGCCGCCGCCAGCATCGCGTGCATGGAGTCTTCCAGAGCCGCCCGCCGAAACCACCGCGCGCGTACCTCCCGGCGCCGTCCACTCCCCTACATCGCCCTCGCCGCCGTGGCCGTCGTGGGCGCTACGGCGGGGGGAACCGTGTATGTGAAGGCACACGCGCACTCCGGCTCCGTATCGTCGTCGCCGGCGCCGTCGGCATCGGCGTCGGCCTCGGGCAGCCAGGAGGCGACGGTGGAACCTGTGACGCAGCCGACGGTGGACTACGACGCGCTGCTGGCCAAGGCGATGAAGTCGGTGACCCCGGCCGGCGACCAGAAGGTGTCGGTCGCGGTGCTCGACCTGACGTCGGGCGAGAGCGCCACGTACGGCAGCGCCGCCTTCGACACGGCGAGCATCGTCAAGGTCGACATCCTCGCGACGCTGCTGCTCCAGGCGCAGGACGCGGGCCGGCAGCTGACAGCCGCCGAGAAGTCGTACGCCACCACGATGATCGAGAACAGCAACAACGACTCCGCGACGGCGCTGTGGGACATCATCGGCAAGGCGGATGGGCTCGACACGGCGAACAAGACGTTCGGGCTGACCGGCACCACGGGTGGCGACGGTGCGCTCTGGGGCCTGACCCAGACGACGGCCGCCGACCAACTCACCCTGCTCCAGCAGGTGTTCGGGGACGACTCGAAGCTGAACTCGGCGTCGCGGTCGTACATCCAGGGACTGATGAAGCAGATAGAGGCCGACCAGCAGTGGGGGGTGTCGGCCGCGGCCGACGGCTCCAAGTGGGCGCTGAAGAACGGCTGGTTGGCGCGCAGCACGACCGGTCTGTGGGACGTCAACAGCATCGGCCGGGTGACCGGTACGGACGGCGACGAGTACCTGGTCGCCGTGCTGTCGAAGGGCAGCACGACGCAGACCAAGGGCATCACACTGATCGAGGCGGCGGCGAAGGCGGGGGTCGCGGCGTTCGGTGAGAGCAGCGGCTCGTCCACGGCGGCTTCGGCGTCCGCGACGGACTGACCGGCTCACCCGTTACAGGGCTGGAGCGGCGCCCCTCTCCGACCAACTGCCCCTGCTCACCCCTGGGTCGAGAAGATCTCGGGGCGTCGGCGTCGGCCGCGCCACAGGACGACCGCGGCGACGAGGAGGACTCCGCCGACGCTGCCCGCGAGGGGGCCCGCCCAGTCGGACGTGCTGCTGTCGGTCTTGGCGGCGTCCGGGCCCGAGCCGAAGTACTTCTTGCCGTAGGCGGCGGAACTCAGACCGGCGGGCTTGAGGGCGGCGGCTGACTTGATGGCGGCTGCGGGGTCGATGAAGCCGAAGCCGCGGGAGTCGTCGCGGCCGCCGGCCGGGGAGTTGCGGGCGGTGTCTTCGAGGAGCTTCTTGATCTGGGCCGGGGTCAGCCCCGGGTGGGCCGCCTTGATGAGCGCGACGGCCCCTGACACAAAGGCGGATGCGGCGCTGGTCCCCCACCCCTCGTAGTACTTGTGGTCGGGGTCGGCGATGACGACGTTGACGCCGGGGGCGCTGACCGTGGCGTACCAGCGGCGGGTGGAGAAGGAGGCGCGGGTGCCGAAGCGGTCCACGGCGGTCGCGGCGATCACGCCCGGGTAGGCGGCCGGGTAGGAGACGTGGTCGCCCTTCTCGCCGCCGTTGCCGGCCGAGGCGACGACGGCGACGCCCTTCTTCAGGGCGTACTGCACGGCCTCGTCCTCGGCGGGCTCGGGGTGGGCGGAGGCGGAGTCGTCGCCGAGGGAGAGGTTGATGACGTCGGCGCCGTAGTCGGCGGCCCAACGGATGCCGTCCGCAAGGGCGTTGCCTCGGGTGGTGCGGGCCTTGGCGCGGGCGGAGTCGCCGTCTTCGAGGATCACGCGGACGGGGAGGATCTTGGCCTCGGGGGCGATGCCGATGACGCCGTCGGTGTCGCCGGGGCCGTGTCCGTGGCCGGCGATGATGCCGGCCATGGCGGTGCCGTGCCGGGCCCAGGCGCGGTCGCCCGGCTTGGCTCCGAAGCCGACCATGTCCTTGCCGGTGAGGACGTTGCCGGTGAGGTCGGGGTGGTCGGCCTCGACGCCGGTGTCGAGGACGGCGACGGTGATGCCCTTGCCCTTGGTGGTCTGCCAGGCCTCCTGGGTGTGCATGGCGTCCAGGGCCCACTCCTGGGCGCGTATGCCGTCGGCGTGCGCGACGGTGGACGGCACGAGGGCGAGGGAGGCGGCCAGGAGGGCGCTCAGCAGACCGGCCCGGCGGACGGTGACGCTCATCAGGACTTCTTCTCCGAGCTCTCTGAGGCCTTCGAGGTCGTCGAGGTCGTCGAGGTCCCTGACGGCGAGTCGACGGTCTTGCGCAGGCTCCGCTCGACGCGGTCTGCGAGACCCTGTGCCTCGTTGCCGAGACCGGCCTGGGCGGGGGCAGCGGTGCCGCCGGACGTGACGGCCTCGTCGGCGGGTTCGGGTGTGTCGACCTTGCGGCCGTCCGCCCAGCCCGAGACGGCGTAGACGACGACGGGGGCGTCGGTGAGGACGGAAACGGTCCACGAGGCCCGCTGCTTGTCGCCGAAGGCGGCGGCGAGGGTGCCCTTGGCGGCGTACGGGCGGGGCATGAGATCGGTGCGGTTGGCGAGGTTCTCGTTCTTGAACCGGGTGGAGAGGGCGGTCATCGCGGCGATGTCGGCCTTGGTGAAGAGGATGCCGACGGTGGTGACGTAGCTCTGGGTGGCGTCGGTGTAGGTGGCGCGCAGGAGCCGTTGGCAGCCGACGGGGGCGAGGGCGTTCCGCAGCAACGGGTCGAAGGCGTTTGCGCAGCCGGTGTCCGGGGCGACGGCGATCCGCGTCCAGGTACGGTCGGCGCCGCCGGGACCGGCCCCCTGCCCTTCCACGGTGGGCGGGAACAGCTGGTCGACAGGCACGCTGTGCCACAACTGCCCGGCGGTGGCGAACGCACGCGCGCTGCTGTCCACCCCGTCGTCCCCGGTGAGCCAACTCCCGGTCACCGCACCGCCGATGAGCCCGAGACCGAGCACGACACAGACGCCGACAGCGGCGGTACGCGACCGTATCCGCGCCCCCAACGGCCGCGCCCGCACCCGCTCGTCGTCGCTGCTGTGCTGTTCGGCATGGTGGTCGCTTGCCCACGTCCCTCCCTTCCGCGTTTCGTTGCCGAGTGGGCGTGTATGACGCACTGAAGGGCATGTGGAGTCCTCACGGTGTGCAGACA
>NZ_JBLTJC010000173.1:0-21169 GCF_048158785.1 Streptomyces colwelliae
TCCTCGGTGAGCGCGACGAACGCGTCCGTCTCCTCCTCGGACACCCCGTACGTCGTCAACAGCACCTGGACGTACGGCACTTTCAGCGCGACCTCGGCCATCTCCATCCGCCCGCCGCCGCAGCTTCGCCCCGTGGCGGCACCGCCACGACAACGTTCCTCCACGCCCGTCGAGGCCGCCGACCAACAGCAGTCCGCCGCCACCCTCGCGAACAGAAGAGGCCCGCTGATGCCACCCGCAGCCGTACCCACGGCGTAGAAGAAGGCGATCGACATCGCCCGGGTCTCCATCGGGAAGATCTCCGAGACCGTCAGATACGCGCTGGACGCGCCCGCCGACGCGAAGAACAGGACCGCGCACCAGCACGCCGTCATCGTGGCCGCGCTCAGCGATCCCCGGTCGAACAACCAGGCCGTACCGAACAACAACAACCCCGAGAGCAGGTACGTCGACGAGATCATCACCCGCCGGCCGACCGTGTCGAAGAGCCTGCCCAACAGCAGCGGGCCCAGGAAGTTGCCGACCGCGATGACCGCGAAGTAGTAACCGGTGTTGCCCGTAGGCACGTTGAAGAACTTCGTCAGGATCGCGCCGAAGCCGAAGGTGATCGCGTTGTAGAGGAACGCCTGGCCGATGAAAAGCGAGAAGCCCAGCGTCGCACGCTTCGGATAGTCACGGAAGATCGTGCGGGCTATCTCCGCGAACGAGACACTCCTGCGCTGATGGATGGTGATCTCGCCCTCCGCAGGCGGCAGTTCACACCCCTGCTCCGCCTCGATCCGCCGCTCGATCGACGTCACCACCTCGTCCGCCTCCCGATCCCGCCCGTGGATCAGCAGCCAACGCGGGCTCTCCGGCACATGCCGTCGTACGAGAAGAATGACGAGGGCGAGCACGGCGCCCAGCGCGAAGGCCAGCCGCCAACCCACGTCCGCCGCGAAGATGTCGGTGTTCAGCGCGACGATCGACAACAACGAACCTCCCACCGCGCCCACCCAGAAACTGCCATTGATGATCAGATCCACGCGGCCCCGGCAGTACGCCGGGATGAGCTCATCGATCGCGGAGTTGATCGCCGCGTACTCGCCGCCGATGCCGAAGCCGGTGAGGAAGCGGAACGTGAAGAACCACCAGGTGGAGAAGGAGGCCGCGGTGAGAGCCGTCGCCGCCAGATAGACGACCAGCGTGATCATGAAGAGTTTCTTACGGCCGTAGAGGTCCGTGAGGTGGCCCCAGAACAGGGCGCCCACGCACGCGCCCGCCACATACAGCGCCGCCGCGATACCGGTGACCTGGCCGGAGCTGATCGGCAGCCCGCTGCCGGGCTCGGAGAGGCGGCTCGCGATGTTGCCGACGACCGTGACCTCCAGGCCGTCGAGGATCCACACGGTGCCGAGGCCGATGACGATCGTCCAGTGCCAGCGGGACCACGGGAGGCGGTCGAGCCGAGCCGGGATGGACGAAGTGATCGTCCGGCTGTCGCTCCCCGCCGGGGTGTCGGCACTCGCACTCGCACCAGCCATCAGGGCCCCTCCTCGTCGAGCGAACCCCCTCCGGGTGCCCCGGCGAATCGGCCCCTACACCCGCGCCCACACGCGCCCCTACACCCCCACCAACCGCGTCACCGTATAGATCAACAAACCCACCAACGACCCCACCACCGTGCCGTTGATCCGGATGAACTGAAGGTCACGGCCGATGTTCGCCTCGATCTTCCGGGTGGTGTGCTCGGCGTCCCAGCCGGCCACCGTGTCCGTGATCAGGGAGGTGATCTCCTTGCGGTAGGTCGTCACGACGTACACAGCCGCGCCCTCGACCCAGCCGTCGACCTTCGCCTGGAGCTTCGGCTCCACGGCCATCCGCGCGCCCAGCGACAGCAGCGAGGCCCGCACCCGCAGCCGTAGCTCACTGCGCTCGTCCTCGGCGGCGGACACGATCATCGAGCGTACGGACGTCCAGGCGCTGGCGATCAGGTCCTGGACCTCGCCGCGGCCGAGGACCTCGCCCTTGAGGCGCTCCACGCGCGCGCGGGTCTCCGTGTCGGACTGGAGGTCGGCGGCGAAGTCGCCGAGGAAGCGGTCCAGGGCACCGCGGGCCGGGTGGGAGGGCATGTCGCGCATCTCGGTGACGAAGCGGAGCAGCTCCTTGTAGACGCGCTCGCCGATCCGCTTGTCGACGAACCTCGGGGTCCAGCCGGGCGCCCCGCCCTCGACCGCGTCCATGACCTGCTCGTCGTGCAGGACGAGCCAGTCGTGCGCACGCGAGACGACCAGGTCGACGACCCGTTTGTGACCGCCGTCGGCGACGATCTTCTCCAGCATCTTCCCTATCCCGGGCGCGATCTCCTGGGCGTCGGCGCGGCGGGTGATCGCCTCGCCGACGATCGCCTGGACGTCGGAGTCCCGCAGGACGGTGAGGGCGCCGCGCAGCGCCGCCGACAGCTCGGCCGTCACGCGGTCCGCGTGGTCCGGTACGGCCAGCCAGGCGCCGAGGCGGCTGCCGATGCCGACCGCGTGCAGGCGCTGTCGTACGACCTCCTCGGAGAGGAAGTTCTCGCCGACGAACTCGCCCAGGGATACGCCCAGTTGGTCCTTCTTGGTGGGGATGATCGCGGTGTGCGGGATGGGCAGGCCCAGCGGGCGGCGGAAGAGGGCCGTGACCGCGAACCAGTCGGCCATCGCGCCGACCATGCCCGCCTCGGCCGCCGCGGCGACATAGTCCGCCCAGGGACCGGCGCCCGAGTCCGACGCCCACTTCGCGAGCACGTAGACGACGGCCACGAAGAGCAACAGGGCGAGTGCCGTCAGTTTCATCCGGCGGACGCCGCGCTGTCGCTCCTGGTCGGCCGCGCTGAACGTGGTCATCGTGCGGCGGGACCCGTCACTACCGGTGCCCGCCACCGCCCCCGCTTCGGTACGTTCCATCCGCTCCACCCGTTCGCCGGTACCGTACATATTGTCCCTTCCTGACCGACTCCCGGAACGGAACAGGAGTTCCCGCAGTCACCCGATCGGGCAAAATGGCAGGGCCCCGCCACTCACCCGAGGAGATCCGCACCGCGTGACCAAGCGACGTGATGAGGGCGTGGGGGTGTCCCCCACACAACAGCGTGCCCTGCTGTCCGCGATCATCACCCTGATCGTGGTCCTTTCCGTGTGCATATACGTCGGTGCCTCCGCAGGCGACGGAAGCCGGGCCGACGACGGGAAGAACTCCGCCGGCTCACGCTCCGGCGGCAACTCCGCCGCCCCCGCCTCCGCCGGCACCTGGGTGGGCGCCTGGGCCGCCGCCCCGGTCGGCGGCGAGACCGGCACGGAGCGGACCGGCATGGCGGGCCGCTCGGTGCGCAACCTCGTCCACACGAGCGCCGGCGGGACGGGCGCCCGGATCACCCTCTCCAACCTCTACGGCCGGTCCCCGCTCACCCTCACGCACGCCTCGATCGCCGTCGCCGCCGCCCACAACAACTCCGCCGCGGCCGAGGGCACCATGCGCCGGCTCACCTTCGGCGGCGCGACCTCGGTCACCATCCCGGCCGGGCGGCAGACCCTCAGCGACGCCGTACGCCTCCAAGTCCCTTCGGGCGCCGACCTGTTGGTCACCACCTACTCCCCCACCGCGTCGGGACCGGCCACCTACCACCCGTACGCGCGGCAGATCTCCTACCTCGCCGAGGGCGACCACGCCGAGGACGCGACCGGCACGCCGTACCGCGAACGCACCGCGGTCTGGCGCTACTTGACCGCGGTGGACGTGCTGAGCGACCAGGCGGACGGCACGGTCGTCGCGTTCGGCGACTCGATCACCGACGGCTCCACCTCGACGGAGAGCGCCAACCGCCGCTGGCCCGACGCCTTTTCGCAGCGGCTGCGCGCGGCCGTGGCCGCCGGGCAGGACGTGCCGCGCTACAGCGTCGTCAACGAGGGCATCAGCGGCAACCAGATACTCACGAGCCTCACCGGCCGCCCCGCCATGAACCAGAGCGGCCTCGTCCGCTTCACCCGTGACGTGCTGGGCCGCCCGAACGTCAAGGTCGTCGTCATCGACCTCGGCGTCAACGACGTCCTGCACGGCGCGCAGGCCGACCAGGTCCTCGCAGGCCTGCGCACCCTGGTCCGCCAGGCCCACGCCCGCGGCATCAAGGTCATCGGCGCGACCCTCATGCCCTTCGGCAACTACTTCCGGTACACGGCGGCCCGGGAGACCGTACGCCAGCAGGTCAACGCGGCGATCAGGAAGGGCACGGTCTACGACGCCGTCGTCGACTTCGACAAGGCGCTCCGCGACCCGTACGCCCCGCGCAGGTTCGCCTCGGAGTACGACTCGGGCGACCATCTCCACCCCAGCGACCGGGGCTACCGGAAGATGGGCCGCACGATCGACCTGGCGGACCTCGAGGGAGCCGTTCCCGCCCAGCTGTAGGTCCCCGTGGTGAGGCGGCGGCTCAGCGCCCTCCCGGAAACCTCAGGAACTCAGTCCCAGTCCCGGTGCCTGCGCTCCCGCCGCTCCCGGTGCCGCTCGCGTCGCTCCTCGTGCCGTTCCCTGCGCTCCTCATGCCGGCGTCGCATCGCGTCGCGGTGTTCGTCCATGGCCTCGCGGTGGGCGTCGTGCAGGCCCGACAGGGCGTCGTGGTGGGAGCCGTAGAGCTGCTTGGCGGACGAGCCGCGCTCCAGCTTCTCCTGGCGCCGCTCCTCCTTGAGGCGCTGGCGTTCCGCCCGGGTCGCCTTGCGTTCCACGCCGACCCCGCCCCAGAAGGCGAAGCCGGTGACGATCACGCGCGGGGCGCCCGGGTCGCCCGGCACGCCCTCCTGGCTGTGGTCGAAGCCGCCCATGATGCCGATGCCGCGGACGACGACCTCGACGCCAGGCGGCACGATGACCTGCGCGCCGCCCATGATCGCGATGCAGTTGATCTCGACCTCGCGGTCCGCGAAGTTCGCCTCGCGCAGGTCGATCTCGCCGCCGCCCCAGAAGGAGAAGCAGGTGAACCGCTTCGGGACCGTCCAGCGTCCCTTGCGCTGGAACCCGGACATGATGGCCACGGCACCGGTCGAGGAGCCCTCGCCGCCGACGATCCGCCCGGCCCAACTCCCGCTGTCCACCGGCTCCTTGACCATGTTCACCGGCGGCGGGGTGACCCCGGCGACCGGCAGGTCCCGGGTGATGGGGGTGAGTTCGCCGTACGTCCGCGCCTTGTAGGTCGCCTCCAGACGCTCCTGGAACTCCTCCATGTCGAGGCGGCCCTCGGCGACGGCGTCGCGCAGCACCTCGGCGACTCGCTCACGGTCGGCGTCGGATGCGCGGAGCTCCGGGACTGCGTCGTCGGTCATACAGAGCAGCCTACGAGGTCACTCCGCGCAGGGCTATGAGCTCATTTCACGAAGCGCTACGGGGTCGCTTCACGCGGGGCCACCAGACCGCCGCCCCCGCCTCTCACGACACCGCTTTCTCCGCCTGCTCGGCGTACATCTTCGCGATGACCGCCTCGATGTCCGGCTCCCGCACCGACAGGTCCACCATCGGGTACTCCGCCGCGATCCGCGCGACCAGTGGAGCCGCCGACTCCGACGCCGGGAACGCCAGCCACTGCCGGGGGCCCTCCACCTTCACGACCCGCGCGTCCGGCACCTCGATCGGGGGCAACTCCCGTTCCAGGTCCACCACGAGCGTCCGCTCGCTCTCGCCCGCCTCGTGCAGCCCGGCGAGGGGGCCGTCGTACATCAGACGCCCGTGGTCGATGACCATCACGCGGGAGCACAACTGCTCGATGTCCTGGAGGTCGTGGGTGGTGAGGAGGACCGTGGTGCCCTGCTCGGCGTTCAAGTCCCGCAGGAACTCCCGGACTTTGGCCTTGGAGATGACGTCGAGGCCGATGGTCGGCTCGTCGAGGTAGAGCACCTCGGGGTCGTGCAGCAGGGCCGCCGCGATGTCACCGCGCATCCGCTGGCCCAGCGAGAGCTGCCGTACGGGGACGTCCAACAGGGCGCCCAGTTCCAGGAGTTCGACACAGCGGTCGAGGTTCTCGGCGTAACGGGCGTCCGGGATGCGGTACATGCGGTGCATCAGCTTGTACGAGTCGATCAGCGGGAGGTCCCACCAGAGCGTCGTGCGCTGCCCGAACACCACGCCGATGCGGTGCGCGAGCCGGGTGCGTTCGCGCGACGGGTCGATGCCGGCGACCCGCAGCCGGCCCCCGGACGGGGTGAGGATGCCGGTCAGCATCTTGATGGTGGTCGACTTCCCGGCACCGTTCGGACCGATGTAGCCGACCATCTCACCGCGGGCCACACCGAAGGAGATCGAGTCGACGGCCCGCACCTGGCGCCGCTCCCGCTTCAGGAACCCGGTCTTCTTGCGCACGTCGAAGACCTTCTCGACGCGGTCCAGTTCAATGAACGCCTGCTCTGTCACGCTCAACTCCCCGTGCTTTGGTACGACTTGAGCCCCGCCCGCCACGCCAGCCCGGCCAGCGCGCAGAAGGCGAGTGCCACCAGCGGCGACGCGAACGCGGCCCCCGCCGGCAGGTCCAGCGGATAGGGCCGCCCCAACACATAGGAGGCGGGCACCCAGTTGACGAAGGCGAGCGGCAGCATGAAGGTCACGCCCCGCAGGAAGTCCTTGCCGAACACGGCCGGCGGATACTGCAACAGCGTGGTCCCGCCGTACGTGAACGCGTTCTGCACCTCGGCCGCGTCCTGCGCCAGGATCTGGAAGGCCGCGCCCGCCACGAACAGCGCCCCGAAGATCGCCGCGCCGCAGACCAGCATCACCGGCACCAACAGCAGCTTCCCGACAGTCCAGTTGACGTCGATGTGGAGCAGCGCGTACCCCAGCACCAAGCCGCCCTGCGTGATCCGGCCCAGCCGGCGCAGCGCGAACCGGTCGGCGCCGATCTGCGCCAGCACCGGCGCCGGGCGCACGAGCAGCGTGTCGAAAGAGCCGTCGCGGATGCGGGCGCCGAGCACGTCCATCGAGCCGAGGACCAGGTCGGAGATGCCGAACGCGGTCGCCGACAGGCCGTACAGGAAGGCCACTTCGGGCAGCGACCAGCCGCCCAGCGAGTGGACCTGCGAGAACATCAGCAGGATCGTGACGAAGTCCAGGCCGGTCACCAGCAGGTTGCCGAACACCGTGATGACGAAGGACGCGCGGTAGGCCATGCTCGACCGGATCCACATCCCGGCGATCATCCCGTAGGCCCGCAACCCCTCGCGCCAGCGCGGGAGTTCCTCCATCCGGTACTCGCTCCGGCGGGTCGTCTCAACCACCCTGCACCACCACCCTCCGCGTGGCCGCCGACTGCATCAGCCGCCCCGCCGTGAGCAGCACCACCGCCCAGGTCGCCTGGAAGGCGTACGCGTCGAGCGGATCGGTCTTCCCCATCAGCACGTCCGCGGGCATCTGGATCTGCGCCGCCCACGGCAACGCGCGTACGACATCGCCCAGCACGCCCGGGAAGGCGTTCAGCGGGAGCACCATGCCCGAACAGAAGATCCCCAGGATCATCATGGCCTGGTTGATGCCCGTGCCGTCCATCAGCCAGAACACGCTCAGCGCCGCGAGATAGCGGATGCCGAAGCTGACGAGGATCGCGAGCAGCAGCGCCACCAGGAGAGCCGCCCAGGACATGACGTCCGAGGGCAGCGCCATCGGGAAGAACAGCCAGCCGAACACGAACGGGATCACTCCCCGGCCCACCAGCTGGAACAGCGCCCGCCCGAAGTCGCTCGCCAGCCACCACAGTTGGAGGTCGGCCGGCCGGTACAGGTCGACGGCGATGTCGCCCGTGCGGATGCGCTCCATCAGGTCCTTCTCGAACCCGCCGCCCTGGATCGCCAGCGTCGCGTACAGACACTGCCCCAGCCACACATAGGTCACCGCCTGCGCCTGGTCGTACCCCCCGAGATGCGGGCGCTCGTCCCACAGCGCCAGATACGTGTAGACGAGGACCACACCGAAGACCGTGTTGGTGAACACCCCGGCGAGCGTCGCCGCCCGGTACGTCGCGTACCGCCTGAAACCCCCCGCCGCGACGGCCGCGTACAACCGCCCAGCGCCCACAGAAATCACCCTCCTCCCCGTCTTGACACCGAAGCGCAGGAGCCTAGTCCGCAGGTGGTGACGCACGCCACGCATTTTCCGGGCAAGTGCGTGCCGATCGGCGGGAACGGAACGCATGGTGCGAGAGTCTTCGTCTGGGGGCGCAGAAGCGCACAAGGCCGTACAGGAACGTACGCGAGGGCGTAGGGGACCGTACGACGCGAAACAGGAGTCCGTGCACGACATGAGCGACCAGCCGCAGCCGCAGCAGCCGAACCAGGGCTGGGCACCGAGAGAGCCGGAAGCGGCTGCCGCACCCGAGGCGCCCGGAGCGCCCGACGGCGGGAAGCCCAAGAAGCCCAAGCGGCCCAAGCGCACCGGCTGGCGCCGGATCATCCCGACCTGGCGCATGACGCTCGCCGGGATCGTCGCGCTCGTGGCGCTGCTGATCGGCGCGTTCTACCTCGGCTACTCGATGGTCAAGATCCCGCCGGCCAACGCGCTCGCCACCAAGCAGTCCAACGTGTACCTCTACGCGGACGGCTCCCAACTGGCCCGCGACGGCGAGGTCAACCGCGAGAGCGTCGGCCTCGACCAGATCTCCGCGAACGCCCAGCACGCCGTACTGGCCGCCGAGGACCGGGACTTCTACTCCGAGTCGGCCGTCGACCCGAAGGCGATGGTCCGCGCCGCGTGGAACACCGCGACGGGCAAGGGCACCCAGTCCGGCTCCACAATCACCCAGCAGTACGTCAAGAACTACTACCTGGGCCAGGAACAGACCGTCACCCGAAAGGTGAAGGAGTTCTTCATCTCGATCAAGCTGGACCGCACGGAGTCCAAGTCCGAGATTCTGGAGGGCTACCTCAACACCAGCTACTTCGGCCGCAACGCCTACGGCATCCAGGCCGCCGCCCAGGCCTACTACGGCAAGGACGCCACCGAACTCGACGCCGGCCGCGGCGCCTACCTCGCCGCACTGCTGAACGCGCCGAGCGAGTACGACGTCGTCGCGCATCCCGAGAACAAGGCCGCGGCGGTGGCCCGTTGGAACTACGTCCTCGACGGCATGGTCAAGCAGCACTGGCTCACCGAGTCCGCGCGCGCCGGCATGAAGTTCCCCATGCCGAAGGAGGCGACGGCCTCGACGAGCATGTCCGGGCAGCGCGGTTACATCGTCGGCGCGATCAAGGACTACCTCACCACCAACAAGATCATCGACGCGGACACCCTCGAAGCCGGCGGCTACCGCATCACCACCACCCTCCAGAAGAGCAAGCAGGACGCCTTCGTGAAGGCCGTCAACGACCAACTCATGTCCAAACTCGACAAGAAGAGCCGCAAGGTCGACAACTACGTGCGCGCGGGCGGCGCTTCGGTCGACCCCAAGACCGGCCGCATCGTCGCGATGTACGGCGGCATCGACTACGTGAAGCAGTACACGAACGGCGCGACCCGCGGCGACTTCCAAGTGGGCTCCACCTTCAAGCCGTTCGTCCTCGCCTCGGCCATCCAGAACGACTCCCAGACCCAGGACGGCCAGACGATCACGCCCAACACCTACTACGACGGCACCAACAAGCGCCCCGTGGAAGGCTGGAACGGCGGTTCCTACGCCCCCGAGAACGAGGACGAGGTCTCCTACGGCGACATCACCGTCCGTACGGCGACGGACAAGTCCGTCAACTCGGTGTACGCGCAGATGGCGGTCGACGTGGGCCCCGACAAGGTGAAGCAGACGGCCGTCGCCCTCGGCATCCCGTCCGACACCCCCGACCTGACCGCCACCCCGTCCATCGCGCTCGGCCCGTCCACCGCGAGCGTCCTCGACATGGCGGAGGCGTACGCCACGCTCGCCAACCACGGTGAGCGGCACACGTACACGATGATCTCGAAGATCACCAAGGACGGCACGAGCGACATCGAGCTGCCGGCCCAGAAGACCACCCGCGCGGTGAGCCGCGAGTCCGCCGACACCACGACCTCGGTCCTCCAGAGCGTCGTCGACAACGGCACCGCCACCGCGGCCCAGGGCGCCGACCGCCCGGCGGCCGGCAAGACCGGCACGGCGGAGGAGGACACAGCCGCCTGGTTCGCGGGCTACACCCCCGACCTGGCGACGGTCGTCTCGGTCATGGGCCAGGACCCGACCACCGCCGCCCACAAGTCGCTCTACGGCGTGATGGGCCTCGAACGTGTCAACGGCGGCGGAGCGCCCGCCGAGATCTGGGCCCAGTTCACCAAGTCCGCCCTCAAGGGCACCGAGGCGAGCGACTTCGACCTCCAGCTCCAGGACGGCGCCGAGACCGTCGCACCCCCGACCCTCCAGCCCACCCAGCCCGCGACGACGGGCAACCAGGACAACGGCGGCACGACCACCACCGGCGGCCAGGGCGACCAGGGCCAGACACAGGGCGGCACGACCGACGGGGGCACGACCACCACGGACGGCGGCACCACGACGACCGGCGGCACGACGGGCACCACGACCACGGGCGGCACGACGACGGACGGCGGCACGACCACCACCGACGGCGGCACCACGGGCACCACCACGGACGGCGGCACCACGACGACGGGCGGCACGACAGGCACCACCACGGACGGCACCACCGACGGCACGACAACCGGAGGGACGACGGCGGGCCCACAGAGCACGGGCCGTAAGAAGGAGTGACCGCAGGCGTAGAGAAGGCGACCGTCGGTCTCAGTGACCGGAGGTCGCCTTCAGCCCCACGACGGCGACCAGCAGCAGGGACACGAAGAAGATCCGGGCGGCGGTGACAGGCTCCCCCAGCACCACCATGCCGAGCACCGCCGCCCCCGCCGCACCGATCCCGACCCACACGCCGTAGGCGGTACCGATGGGCAGCGACTTCGCGGCGTACGACAGCAACAGCATGCTGGCGACGATGCCGGCGCCGGTGAGCACGCTGGGGACGAGCCGGGTGAAGCCGTCCGTGTACTTCATCCCGATCGACCAGCCGACTTCGAGCAGACCGGCGACGACGAGCAGAACCCAGGCCATGACAGGCACCTCCGAGACGTACGTACTGAACGGGGGTGCGTCGTCTTTCCGTGTCGCTGTCCCGGTACGGCGCGTCTCGTCGGGTTCCTTTCCAACGTAGCAAAGGAACGGCAAAAGGGGCTGGTGACCATGGTCACCAGCCCCTTCGAGGCTTCGTACGACAGGTATGCGACCTACAGATACAGCCCGGTCGAGTCCTCGGACCCCTCGAACCGGTCGGCGGCCACCGCGTGCAGATCACGCTCACGCATGAGGACGTAGGCGACCCCGCGCACCTCGACCTCGGCGCGGTCCTCGGGGTCGTACAGGACCCGGTCGCCGGGCTCCACGGTCCGCACGTTCTGGCCCACCGCGACGACGTCGGCCCAGGCCAGCCGCCGCCCCACCGCGGCCGTCGCGGGAATCAGGATCCCGCCACCCGAACGCCGCTCGCCCTCACTCTTGTCCTGCCGCACGAGCACACGGTCGTGCAGCATCCGGATGGGCAGCTTGTCGTGCTGGGTGCTCTGCTCGTCTCTCTTGGCGCTCACGCCCACGAACCTACCTGCCCAGGACCCGTCCGTACGCGGGCGGGTCACCCACGGTTTCAGCCCTTACGACCGCTACGACGCCGGGACCCGAGGACGAACAGCCCCACGACGCCGACGGCGACGAGAGCGACAGGAACGATCCGCTCGACGCGCGGCGCACCCTCTTCGTCCACGAACTGACCCTTGACGTCACTCACGACCCGGTTGACGCCGACGTACGCCCTGCCGAGGGTGTGATCGACGCTGGACGCGACCTTGGCCTTCGCGTCGCCCACGATGGTCTTCGGGTGCACCCGCACCCCGATCTCGTCGAGGGTGTCGGCGAGGACATCGCGGCGGCGCTTGATGTCCGCCTCGATCTGCGCCGGGGTTCTGGTGTCCGGCGTGTTCGACGTGTCCGTCACCGTACGGCCTCCGAAGTCTGCTGGTACTTGTGCCGGACAGTCTGTCAGCTCTCGCGCGGAGTGCACTGTCAGCACCCCCGGTTACGCTAGCGCGATGAGTGAACGACTCCAGCCCGGGGACGTTGCCCCCGCCTTCACGCTCCCCGACGCCGACGGCAACGAGGTCTCCCTCGCCGACCACAAGGGCCGCAAGGTCATCGTCTATTTCTACCCGGCGGCGCTGACCCCCGGCTGCACCAAGCAGGCCTGCGACTTCACGGACAACCTGGAACTGCTGACGGGCGCCGGCTACGACGTCATCGGCATCTCCCCCGACAAGCCGGAGAAGCTCGCCAAGTTCCGCGACAAGGAGAACCTCAAGGTCACCCTCCTCGCGGACCCCGACAAGAAGGCCCTCGACGCCTACGCGGCCTTCGGCGAGAAGAAGAACTACGGCAAGACCTACATGGGCGTGATCCGCTCCACGATCATCGTGGACGAGTCCGGCAAGGTCGAACACGCCCTGTACAACGTGCGCGCTACGGGCCACGTGGCGAAGATCATCAAGGACCTGGGCATCTAGCCGACCAGGTCTCTACGCACCTCCGTACCTGAACGAGACCCACACATCAGGAGGCAGGTCGGCCCGCCCCGGCACCGGCCTGCGCTCCTCGGTCCAGCCCTCCGGGGCGAGGTCGCCGCCAACCCGCCGCCAGAACGCCACGGCCCCCGGATTGCCGTCCTGAAACGCGACCTCCCAGTCCCCCGGATACCGCGCGACGACATCCCGCACGGCCCGCAGCCCGACCCCGGCCCGCCGGACCCCGCGGACGACGAAGAAACTGTTGAGCACACGGGTGTCCGAGCCGAGCCCCCGCACGAACGCGAACCCGACGGGCCGCTCACCGCTCACGAAGAGATACGGCGCCCAGTCCCCACCCCTGCCGTCGAACGCCGCGTCCACCCGCTCACTGCGGAACGTGCCGTCCGGGTTGGGCAGTTGAAGTCGCTCGCGTGTCCCGAACTCGGACATGTCATGCCGGAACATCAGCCAGAGCCGCTCGACGGTGGGGCGGTCGGCGGGGGTGGCTGGTCGTACGAGTACATGTGGTGCCGCCATGAAAGAGGTCATGAAAAAAGCCTCCCGGGTGGACAAGGGTCCGTTCCTGGAAGGCTTCAGCGACTTGCAGTCTACCAACCGCTTTACGTTTCGGGCGTGACTGTCCGATAAGCAGCTCGTTACTCCGTTCGAGGCCACGAACGTGTGGTCGAGATCGGAGGGGAAACGGTGGGAGTCAGCGCGTATTCGCGGGAGCGGCTGGAGAAGGCGGCTCAGGGGGCTCGGACGTTGTCCGAGGCGTTGGAGCGGTTGGGGGTGGATCCGAGGAGTTCGACGCGGCGCTATGTCCTTGGGCGGATGAAGAACCTGGGGGTGGACGTCTCCCACTTCGAGCGGGAGGGGGTGAAGTGGACGAAGGAGATCCTCCAGGCGGCCGTTTCGGCGTCGACGAACATGTGCGAGGTACTGCGGAGTCTCGGGCTGGAGGTCGTGGGCGGACATCACACGCACATCAGCCGTCGTATCAAGGCGTACGACATCGACACCTCGCACTTTCGGATGCCGAGCCGGCGCGGCGAAGCCTGGCGTCCTCGGACACCTGAAGGACTACTCGTCGAGCAGCCGATCGGTCAGGCTCGGCGCATCCCTAGCGATCGGCTCAAGTGGGCCATGAAGGCGTCGGGAATGCAGGAGCGGTGCGCTCTGTGCGGGGCGGAAGCGGTCTGGCGCGGACATCCGCTCCCGCTGGAGGTCGATCACATCGACGGCAACTGGCGCGACAATCGCATCGAGAACCTGCGGTTCCTGTGCCCCAACTGCCATTCGACGACCGACAGTTACCGGGGGCGTGGAAAGGGACGCGGCAAAGGCGGCACCTCATGAGCAGCGCTGTGCAGTACACCCGCGAGCGACTGACCGAAGCCGCCGCACGCTGCTCCGACATCGACCAGGTCATCACCTTCTTCGGTACGCAGCCCTACGGCAAACTTCGCCGCCACCTCTTTGGGCGTTTCGACCACTTCGGAATCGATGTCTCCCACATGCCACGGCAGAGACGATCGAACGCGGCGCCGACCAAACCGACCACCGACGAACTGCGCGACGCCGTCGAGGGAGCCACGTCCATCGCGGACACGCTCCGCGCCCTGGGGATGGAGCCGTACAACAGCAGACTGCGCACGCTGCTCCGCCAATGGCTGGCGGAAGACGACCTCGACACCTCCCACTTTCTGGGACAGGCGCACCAGCGAGGTCAGTCAGGCGGCGTGCTTCTCCGACGCGCCGAGAACATCCTCGTCCAGCACGACGGCAGTCGCCGAACGAGAACCCACCTGCTGCGTCGGGCGCTCCTGGAGGTAGGTGCACCAGAGGTGTGCGCCGAATGCGGGATCGGTCCCGAGTGGCTCGGCAAGCCCATGACACTGGAGGTCGATCACATCAACGGGGACTGGAGTGACGACCGGCGCGAGAACCTTCGGTTGCTCTGCCCCAACTGTCACGCGGTCACCAGCACCTGGTGCAGAGGAGGGAGCCGCAGTCGCGCACATCCCCGGTAGCATGGTCGGGCACGCGGCCGTTGCTGAATGGTATAAGCAGAGGTTTTAGGTGCCTCGGGGCATTTGCCCATGTGGGTTCGACTCCCATCGGCCGCACGCCCGGAGGGGCCGTCCGCAAGGACGGCCCCTCCGTCGTCTCAGCCCAACAACTCCCGAACCACCGGCACCAACGCCCGAAACGCCTTCCCCCGATGGCTGATCGCGTTCTTCTCCTCCGCCGTGAGTTCCGCGCACGTCCGCGTGTCCCCCTCCGGCTGGAGGATCGGGTCGTAGCCGAAGCCGTTCGTGCCTACCGGGGTGTGGCGCAGCCGTCCCCGCAGCTGGCCCTCGACCACCCGTTCCGTGCCGTCCGGCAACGCCAGGGCCGCCGCGCAGGCGAAGTGGGCGCCCCTGTGTTCGTCCGCGATGTCCGAGAGTTGGGCCAGGAGCAGGTTCAGGTTGGCCTGGTCGTCGCCGTGACGGCCCGCCCACCTCGCCGAGAAGATGCCCGGGGCGCCGTTCAACACGTCCACGCACAGGCCCGAGTCGTCGGCGACCGCCGGGAGGCCCGTTGCCTGGGCCAGGGCGTGGGCCTTCAGGAGGGCGTTCTCCGCGAAGGTCACGCCCGTTTCCTTGACGTCGGGGATGTCGGGGTAGGTTTCCGCGCCGACGAGGTCGTGGGGCAGGGCCGCGGCGGTGAGGATCGACCTCAGTTCGGTGATTTTCCCGGCGTTGCGGGTGGCGAGGATCAGGCGTGTCATGCCGTTCAGTATCCCAACCTCCGCCACACGCCTATGAGACGCCTACGACGTGCAGACCTTCGTCAATTCGCCCGCCGCGTCCGTGACCGGGCTGATGTCGGGGGTGTCGTCGCCGTTCTTGACGGCCGTACGGACGTTGTCGACCGCCTCGCTCAGGTCGTCCACCGCCTTGTTGACGTCGGCGTTGTCGGTCTTGTCGCCGATCTTGTCGAGGTCCTTCTCGATGGAGTTGAGGGACTGGTCGGTCTGGGTGGGGTCGTTGGCCGCGTTCTCCACCGCCTGTTGGAGGCCGGTGACGCTGTCGGCGATGGTGTCGGCGGTCTGGACGCAGTCGAGGGCCTTGTCGACGGCGTCGCAGCCGGTGGCGAGGCCGGCGGTCAGGCCGATCGCCGCGACGGTGGCGGCTATGGCGATACGGCGGCGACTGCTGCGGCTTCGTCGGCTTGCGGCGGCCATGGTTCGGTTTCCTCCCCGTGGGGCGGGCCTCGGCGGCCACTCCCCGTTTCCGTTCCGTATGCGTAGGGACGCGGGGGCGGGCCGCCGGGTTGCCCCCGCGGCCCGCCTCTCTTGGTACGGCCTTGGTGCGCCCTTTACCTGACTGCCCAAGCCTCTTACTTCTCCAGCGCGGCCTCAAGTGCCTTTCGCTGTACGGCGGTCAGCTCGTCGCAGCCGGCGACGGCGAGGTCGAGGAGGGCGTTGAGTTCGTCGCGCGCGAAGGGCTCGGCCTCGGCGGTGCCCTGGACCTCGACGAAGCGGCCGTCGCCGGTGCAGACGACGTTCATGTCGGTCTCGGCGCGGACGTCCTCCTCGTAGCAGAGGTCCAGGAGCGGGACTCCGCCTACGATGCCGACCGACACGGCGCTCACCGTTCCGGTCAGGGGCTGGCGGCCGGCCTTGATCAGTTTCTTGCCCTGGGCCCAGGCGACGGCGTCCGCCAGCGCGACGTACGCGCCGGTGATGGCCGCCGTACGGGTGCCGCCGTCGGCCTGGAGGACGTCGCAGTCGAGGACGATGGTGTTCTCGCCGAGGGCCTTGTAGTCGATGACCGCGCGGAGCGAGCGGCCGATGAGGCGGCTGATCTCGTGGGTGCGGCCGCCGATCTTGCCGCGGACGGACTCGCGGTCGCCGCGGGTGTTGGTGGCGCGGGGCAGCATGGAGTACTCCGCGGTGACCCAGCCCTCGCCGCTGCCCTTGCGCCAGCGGGGGACGCCCTCGGTGACCGAGGCGGTGCAGAAGACCTTCGTGTCGCCGAAGGAGACGAGGACGGAGCCCTCGGCGTGCTTGCTCCAGCCGCGTTCGATGGTGACGGGGCGGAGCTGTTCGGGGGTTCGGCCGTCGATGCGAGACATGGCGAAGAGCCTAGTGGTAGGTCCGGCCCGCACATGGGGAAGGGGCTCTTCCCGCGGTGGGAAGAGCCCCTCAGCGTGTGACGCCGTGGGTGAAGTCGGGGTCGACGCTCGGGTCAAAGCCGGGAACGATTCCCGCGCTTCACATCAGGTCTTCGATGTCCGCCGCGATCGGGTCCGCGTCGGTGCCGATGACGACCTGGATGGCCGTGCCCATCTTGACGACGCCGTGGGCGCCGGCCGCCTTCAGGGCGGCTTCGTCGACCAGGGCCGGGTCCTTGACCTCGGTGCGCAGGCGGGTGATGCAGCCCTCGACCTCTTCGATGTTGTCGATGCCGCCCAGCCCGGCAACGATCTTCTCAGCCTTGGTGGCCATGTTGTTCTCTCCCTGATCCGAACCGCTTTGTCGCAGTAACCCACAGTTGGCCCAGCTTCGCGAGCGGTCATGTCGTGCGTGCCGAATGATGGTGACGATCACGTCGCCAACTGGTCTACACCACATTACCGAGGGGCGTCCATGAGTGCCGACAGTGCCGCCGCCCGTCCTGGGCGCACCTACTGGAACAACTTGTTCCAGGGGTTGCAGAAGATGGGCCGCAGTCTCCAACTCCCCATCGCCGTACTGCCGGCGGCCGGCATCCTCAACCGGCTCGGGCAGCCGGACGTGTTCGGGGACGACGGGCTGGGGTGGACCAATGTCTCGAAGGTGATGGCGGGTGCGGGCGGGGCGCTTCTCGACGGGCAGCTCGGGCTGCCGCTGCTGTTCTGTGTGGGTGTCGCGATCGGGATGGCGAAGAAGTCGGACGGGTCGACGGCGCTGGCCGGAGTCGTCGGTTTCCTCGTCTACTACAACGTGTTGCGCCAGTTCCCGAAGGACTGCACGGGCGGCACGAACGTGGTGCCCGGCATCGGGTGCCAGGCCGCCGACCACTCGGTCTCGGCGTTCACGTACCAGAATCCCGGGGTGTTCGGCGGGATCGTGCTGGGGCTGCTGACCGCGTTCTTCTGGGCGCGCTACCACCGTACGAAGCTGGTGGACTGGCTCGGCTTCTTCAACGGCCGCCGTCTCGTCCCGATCATCATGTCGTTCGTGGCGATCGCGGTGGCGGCGGTGGCTCTGTGGGTCTGGCCGCCGATCGGTACCGGCCTTGAGCACTTCAGCGACTGGCTGAGCGCGCGGGGTGCGCTGGGCGCGGGGGTGTTCGGTCTCGCCAACCGGGCGCTGCTGGTCGTGGGGCTGCATCAGTTCCTGAACGTGCCCATCTGGTTCCAGTTCGGCAGCTACACGAAGCCGGACGGGACGGTGGTGCACGGTGACATCAACATGTTCCTGGCGGGCGACCCGAACGCGGGGCAGTTCACCTCGGGGTTCTTCCCGATCATGATGTTCGCGCTGCCCGCGGCGGCGCTCGCGATCGCACACTGCGCGAAGCCGAGCCGGCGCAAGGAGGTGGGCGGTCTGATGCTCTCGGTCGCGCTGACCTCGTTCGTGACCGGCATCACCGAGCCCATCGAGTACTCGTTCCTGTTCATCGCGCCGGTCCTCTACGCGGTGCACGCGGTGCTGACCGGGGTGTCGATGGCGGTGACCTGGGGGCTCGGGGTGCACGACGGGTTCAGCTTCTCGGCGGGTCTGATCGACTACGCGATCAACTGGAACCTGGCGACGAAACCGTGGGCGATCATTCCGATCGGGTTGTGCTTCGCGGCGGTGTACTACGTCGTCTTCCGTTTCGCGATCACGAAGTTCGACCTGAAGACGCCGGGGCGCGAGCCGGAGGACGAGCGCGAGGACGTCACCAAAGCCTGACGGAACCTGACGGAACAGGCAGGCAGGGCAAGCGAGTTGGGCCCCCGGACCATCGGTCCGGGGGCCCTTCTTCATGTGCTTCACCGTGCACGTCGTCGTGTACGTCGCGTAGCGATTCGGTCGCAGGATTCGCGGGTTCCTTTATGCGGACTTCATCTGCTACAACAGGTCTACACCACTGAGTGGTGTAGACCACCACCCGATGGAGGAAGTCCATGAGCACTGCCACCGCGCCAACGGCGGCACCCGCGAAGAAGTGGGGATCCGGCCTGTTCCAGGGCCTACAGAAGATCGGTCGCAGCCTACAGCTCCCGATCGCTGTGCTTCCGGCGGCGGGCATCCTGCTCCGGTTCGGTCAGTCCGACATCCACGACAAGCTGCATCTGCCGGACAAGGTGACGGCCGTCTTCGCCACCGCCGGCGGCGCGATCTTCGACAACCTGCCGCTGCTGTTCTGTATAGGTGTCGCGATCGGCTTCGCCAAGAAGTCCGACGGCTCCACCGCGCTCGCGGCGCTCGTCGGCTTCCTCGTCTACAGCAATGTGCTCAAGGCCTTCCCCGTCACCGACGCGCAGATCCTCAAGGGCGCGGACGTACCCGCGACTTACAACAACCCCGGTGTCCTCGGCGGCATCATCATGGGTCTGCTCTCCGCGGTGCTGTGGCAGAAGTTCCACCGGACCAAGCTGGTCGACTGGCTCGGCTTCTTCAACGGCCGCCGTCTCGTGCCGATCATCATGGCCTTCGTCGGCACGATCATGGGTGTCTTCTTCGGCCTCATCTGGAAGCCGATCGGTGAGGGCATCTCGAACTTCGGCGAGTGGATCACCGGTCTCGGCGCGTTCGGTGCCGGTCTGTTCGGTCTGATCAACCGCGGTCTGATCCCGGTCGGCATGCACCAGTTCGTCAACTCGGTGGCCTGGTTCCAGATCGGCGACTACAAGGACTCCACCGGCGCGGTCGTCCACGGTGACCTGACCCGCTTCTTCGCCGGTGACCCGACCGCCGGACAGTTCATGTCGGGCTTCTTCCCCATCATGATGTTCGGCCTGCCGGCCGCCGCGCTCGCCATCGCGCACACCGCCCGCCCCGAGCGCCGCAAGGCCGTCACGGGCATGATGATCTCGCTCGCGCTGACGTCCTTCGTGACCGGTGTGACCGAGCCGATCGAGTTCTCGTTCATGTTCATCGCCCCGGTGCTCTACGCGATCCACGCGGTGCTGACCGCCCTGTCCATGGCGATCACCTGGGCGCTCGGCGTCCACGCGGGCTTCACCTTCTCCGCGGGCTTCATCGACTACGCCCTCAACTGGAACCTCGCCACCAAGCCCTGGCTGATCATCCCGATCGGTCTGGTCTTCGGCGCCATCTACTACTTCGTCTTCCGCTTCGCGATCACCAAGTGGAACCTCCCCACCCCGGGCCGCGAGCCCGAGGAGGAGCTCGAGGACCTCACCAAGGCGTGATCCCCGCACGGCCATGACGAAGGCCCCGGCACCGAGTTGGTGCCGGGGCCTTCGCGCACGTAGAACTAGATCTCGTACGACGCTCTCGGCGCCGCCAGTTCCACCGGTCCGGCGTAGACCTCGCGCGCGTCTGCCAGGTTGGCCTGGGGGTCCGTCCACGGGGGGATGTGGGTGAGGACCAGGCGGCGGACGCCGGCGCGGGTGGCCGTCTCGCCGGCCTCGCGGCCGTTGAGGTGGAGGTCCGGGATGTTCTCCTTGCCGTGCGTGAACGCGGCCTCGCACAGGAACAGGTCGGTGTCCCGGGCGAGTTCGTCGAGGGACTCGCTGACGCCCGTGTCGCCGGAGTACGTCAGGGACCGCCCGCCGTGCTCGACGCGGATGCCGTACGCCTCGACGGGGTGGCGGACCCGCTCGGTGTGCACGGTGAAGGGGCCGACGTCGAACGTGGACGGCTTCACCGTGTGGAAGTCGAAGACCTCGCTCATGGAGGAGGCGGTGGGGGTGTCGGCGTAGGCCGTGGTCAGGCGGTGCTCGGTGCCCTCGGGGCCGTAGACCGGGATGGGGTCGCAGCGGCCGCCGTCGTGGCGGTAGTAGCGCGCGACGAAGTACGCGCACATGTCGATGCAGTGGTCGGCGTGCAGATGGCTGAGGAAGATCGCGTCGAGGTCGTAGAGACCGCAGTGGCGCTGCAACTCGCCAAGGGCGCCGTTGCCCATGTCGAGGAGCAGCCGGAAGCCGTCGGCCTCTACGAGGTAGCTCGAACAGGCCGATTCCGCGGACGGGAACGACCCCGAGCAGCCGACGACGGTGAGCTTCATAAAGCAGAAACCTCCGCTGGCGGGAACTTCTGGAGTTGGGTGACGGGGGTCGTGCGGTCCGTCGAGCGTAAGGCGCAAAAGGGCCGGTCGCTCCTCCGCCAAGGGCTGTTGTGGGGGAACTCACCTGTGGTGTCACCGGTTCGGCTGGAACCGGGGCGCGTGGGGTTCATAAGAGGGCGCGCGGCTTGGATTGCGCGCCGGTACGGTCGTTCGTATGAACATGACGTGGTGGCTCGCGCTGGCGGCGGTGATGTTGCTGGCGCTGGTCGCCACGCTGGTGGACGGGTGGGGGCCGGGGTCGAAGCGGGCGGCGGACCGCCACATCTCCAACAGCACCTCCTGGGCCACCTCCTCGGACTGCGCCGGGTCGCGCACGACCCGGCGCACCAGTC
>NZ_JBLTJC010000174.1:0-21106 GCF_048158785.1 Streptomyces colwelliae
GGCCGACGAGACGGGCCGGTTCTTCGACTGGCTGCGCTGCTCCTACCCCGACGACCTGGTGGAACTGCGGCTCACCCGGAACTTCCGCGCCACCACGCCCCGGACACCACCGGCCACGTCCAGCTCCCGCCGGGCGGCCCCGTGCCCATGCCCAGCGCCCCGCCGGCCACGGCGGCCCCCGACCCGACCTCCACCACCCTCGCGGTGCTGCTCATCGGGCCCGCCGGCGCGGGCAAGACGAGCGTCGCCAAGTACTGGGCGGACCATCGCCGCGTCCCCACCGCCCACATCAGCCTCGACGACGTACGCGAGTGGGTCCGCTCGGGCTTCGCCGACCCCCAGTCCGGGTGGAACGACCACTCGGAGGCCCAGTACCGCCTGGCCCGCCGCACCTGCGGCTTCGCCGCCCGCAACTTCCTCGCCAACGGCATCTCCTGCATCCTCGACGACGCGGTCTTTCCCGACCGCCCGGTGGTCGGCCTGGGTGGCTGGAAACGACACGTGGGCCCCGGCCTCCTCCCGGTGGTTCTGCTGCCCGGCCTGGAAATCGTCCTGGAACGCAACGCCGAACGCTCCGGCAACCGCCGCCTCACCGACGAGGAGGTCGCCCGCATCCACGGCCGCATGGCCGGCTGGTACGGCTCGGGCCTCCCGATCATCGACAACTCCCAGATGGACGTCCAGCAGACGGCCCAGGTCCTGAACGACGTCCTGGCACGCTCGATAGCAAGCCCCCCGAGCTGGTAATCACAGGGGAGTTGTCCCACCTTGGGGCGCGGGGAACTGCGCGACCAGCCCCCACAGAGCCGCAGCCGAAACTCATGCTGCGTCCCCCGAACGGCACCCTCCCAGCCAGCACAATCCAGCCACCGCTCCTACGCTCATCTCATGTCAGAGGTCTACGCAGCCCGCCGAGCAAGGCTCAGGGACCGAGCCCAAGCCGGCGGCAGCCAATCCGCGCTGGTCACCAACCCAGCCAACGTGCGCTACCTGTCGGGCCCCGTTCCACAGGGCACCGTCCTGCTGCTCGGCAAGCGCGACGACACGCTGGTCTGCACGGGCCCGCTGGACGAACGCCCCACAGAGGGCCGCCCCGACGAGACCCTGCGCATCCACACACTCCCCGGCCCCGATGGCGACCCCGCCGTATCCGCCGCAGACCTCGCGGCAGCGCACGGCGCGGAATCCATGGCCGTAGAAGAGCACCACCTCACCGTGGCCCGGCACCGAGCCCTCCGCTCGGTCGCGCCCACGCTCCGCCTCACCGACATCGGCGGCGCGGTCGAACAGCTGCGGGTCGTGAAGGACGAGGAGGAGATCTCCTGTCTGAGAATCGGCGCAGAGATCGCCGACCAGGCCCTCGGAGAGCTCCTGGAGTCGATCCTCGTCGGCCGCACCGAACGCCATCTCGCCCTCGAACTGGAGCGACGGCTCGTCGACCACGGCGCCGAAGGCCCCGCCTTCGCCACCTCCGTCGCCACCGGCCCGCACTCCGGCAGACGCGGCCACCGGCCGACCGACCGCCGGGTCGAGGAAGGAGATTTCCTCTCCGTCTGCCTCGGCGCCACATATCGCGGATACCGCTGTGAGATCGGTCGTACGTTCGTCATCGGGACCTCTCCCGCCGACTGGCAGATCGAGCTGTACGACCTCGTCTTCGCCGCCCAGAGGGCCGCGCGGGAGTCCCTGACCCCCGGTGCCGCCTACCGCGATGTGGACCGCGCGGCCCGCCAGGTACTGGACTCCGCGGGGTACTCGGAGGGCCTCGCAGCCCTCACCGGCCACGGTGTCGGGCTCGAAATCGACGAGGAGCCGCAGCTGGCCCCCGCGGCCATGGGTAAACTGGACGCTTGCGTGCCGGTCACCGTCGAACCGGGGGTTCACCTCCCGGGCCGGGGCGGTGTCCGGATCGATGACACGCTCGTCGTACGCCCTGAGGCGGACGGCGGACCCGAGCTACTCACCATCACGACCAAGGAGCTGCTCGCGCTCTAGCTTTTCGAGCTGTGCGCGGGTCCCGTGGTCGTCCACGTCAGTCCAGGAGATTCCGCAACCGTGGCTTCCACGAACGACCTCAAGAACGGCCTGGTGCTCAAGCTCGACGGGGGCCAGCTCTGGTCCGTCGTCGAGTTCCAGCACGTCAAGCCCGGCAAGGGCCCTGCCTTCGTGCGCACCAAGCTCAAGAACGTGCTCTCCGGCAAGGTCGTCGACAAGACGTTCAACGCCGGCGTCAAGGTCGAGACGGCCACTGTCGACAAGCGCGACATGCAGTTCTCGTACATGGACGGCGAGTACTTCGTCTTCATGGACATGGAGACCTACGACCAGCTCATGGTCGACCGCAAGGCCGTCGGCGACGCCGCCAACTTCCTGATCGAGGGCTTCACCGCCACGGTCGCCCAGCACGAGGGCGAGGTGCTCTTCGTCGAGCTGCCGGCCGCCGTCGAGCTGGTCATCCAGGAGACCGAGCCCGGCGTCCAGGGCGACCGCTCCACCGGTGGCACCAAGCCCGCCACCCTGGAGACCGGTTACCAGATCCAGGTCCCGCTCTTCATCACCACCGGTGAGAAGATCAAGGTCGACACCCGCTCGAGCGACTACCTCGGCCGGGTGAACAGCTAACCGTGGCTGCCCGCAATACGGCCCGCAAGCGCGCCTTCCAGATCCTCTTCGAGGGCGACCAGCGCGGTGTCGGCGTCCAGACCGTCCTCGCGGACTGGATCCGGCTCTCCCGGGACGACACCCGGCAGCCGCCGGTCAGCGAGTACACGATGGAGCTGGTCGAGGGGTACGCGCAGCACGCGCGCCGCATCGACGAGCTGATCGCGCAGTACTCGGTCGGCTGGACGCTCGACCGCATGCCCGTGGTGGACCGCAACATCCTGCGCCTCGGCGCCTACGAGCTGATCTGGGCCGACGAGACCCCGGACGCCGTCGTCCTCGACGAGATGGTGCAGCTGGCCAAGGAGTTCTCCACGGACGAGTCGCCCTCGTTCGTGAACGGCCTGCTGGGCCGTTTCAAGGACCTGAAGCCCTCGCTGCGCCGGGACGAGGCGTAAGCAGTACGAGAGCGAAACGCCGGAGGGCCCGCAGCACGACCGCTGCGGGCCCTCCGGCGTTCCCCGTGGCCATGAGGGCGTTCCCGTACGCATGAGGCTCCTGAGGCCCGCAGAAAGCCGCCGGGGTGGCCGGAACAGTGAAGTTCCGGCCACCCCGGCGGCACGTTTCTGCTCAGGCGTGGAGCGGCTCAGTTCTCCTCGTGGGAGACCGCGCGACGCGCGTCCGCGTCCAGCACGCCCCAGCTGATGAGCTGCTCGGTGAGGACCGAGGGCGACTGGTCGTAGATGACGGCGAGTGTGCGCAGGTCGTCCTGGCGGATCGAGAGCACCTTGCCGTTGTAGTCGCCGCGCTGGGACTGGATCGTGGCGGCGTACCGCTGCAACGGGCCGGCCTTCTCGGCGGGCACGTGGGCCAGCCGCTCCAGGTCCAGGACCAGCTTCGGCGGCGGCTCGGCGGCCCCGCCCGGCGTGGTGCCCGGCAGCAGCTCCTGCACCGGAACCCCGTAGAAGTCAGCCAGCTCGGCGAGGCGCTGCACGGTGACGGCACGGTCGCCGCGCTCGTACGACCCGACCACGACCGCCTTCCAGCGTCCCTGTGACTTCTCCTCGACACCGTGGAGGGAAAGGCCCTGCTGGGTGCGGATGGCCCGGAGCTTGGCCCCGAGCTGTTTGGCGTATTCGCTGGACATATAGCTCCCGGACACTGTGTCGACGCGGCTGCAGTGTTTCCGCGCCGCGCGGCTGGTAACTCACTGTGAGGTTACGCAGCGTTACGCTGCTGCGTCAAGCCGAATGGTCCGCACCGGCTCTTCCGTGGTAGCCGTGTCCGATTACTCCATAGGGGTGATCAGGGGTGTCGTCCCGGCCTGCTACCGTGGATGGCGCAAATCCGACGTCCTTTAAGGTCCGTCCCGTGAGGCGGAGAAGGAGGTCCGTTTCTTATGGACACTCAGCAGTACGAGTCCGATGCCCGGCCGGTTCTCGAGGCCCCCGACATCGCGCGGGTTCTGACCCGCATCGCCCACGAGATCGTCGAGCGCGCCAAGGGCGCCGACGACGTGGTTCTCCTCGGCATTCCGACCCGGGGCGTCTTCCTCGCCCAGCGGCTCGCCGTCAAGTTGGAGGAGATCACCGACCGCAAGATCCCGGTCGGTTCCCTCGACATCACCATGTACCGCGACGACTTGCGCATGCATCCGCCGCGCGCGCTGGCCCGCACCGACATCCCCGGTGACGGCATCGACGGCCGCCTGGTCGTCCTCGTCGACGACGTGCTCTTCTCCGGCCGCACCATCCGCGCCGCCCTCGACGCCCTGAACGACATCGGGCGCCCGCGCGCGGTGCAGCTCGCGGTCCTGGTCGACAGAGGCCACCGCGAACTGCCCATCCGCGCCGACTACGTCGGCAAGAACCTCCCCACGTCGCTGCGGGAGACGGTCAAGGTCCAGCTCGCCGAGGAGGACGGTCGCGACACCGTGCTGCTCGGCGTCAAGCAGACCCCGTAGCGGTCGGACGCCGTGCCGCCTGCGGCACGCTGCGCCCCCGCATGCCCGGCCGTGTTTTCTGGGGGACATCCCCCAGACCCCCGGATCCCGACCTGAACTGCCTTACGGAGCCTGACAGATGCAGCGTCATCTCATCTCGGCCGCCGACCTCACCCGCGACGACGCCGTCCTGATCCTCGACACCGCCGAGGAGATGGCCAGGGTCGCCGACCGGCCGATCAAGAAACTGCCGACCCTGCGCGGCCGTACCGTCGTCAACCTCTTCTTCGAGGACTCCACGCGCACGCGTATCTCCTTCGAAGCCGCTGAGAAGCGCCTCTCCGCCGACGTCATCAACTTCACCGCCAAGGGGTCGAGCGTCTCCAAGGGCGAGTCCCTGAAGGACACCGCCCAGACCCTGGAGGCCATGGGCGTCGACGCGGTCGTCATCCGGCACGGCGCCTCCGGAGCGCCGTACCGGCTCGCCACCTCCGGGTGGATCGACGCGGCCGTCATCAACGCCGGTGACGGCACCCACCAGCACCCGACGCAGGCCCTGCTGGACGCGTTCACCATGCGGCGCCGGCTCGTCGGCCGGGACGCCGGGCTCGGGCAGGACCTGGCCGGCAAGCGGATCACGCTCGTAGGCGACATCCTGCACAGCCGCGTCGCCCGCTCCAACGTCGACCTGCTGCACACCCTCGGCGCCGAGGTCACCCTCGTCGCCCCGCCCACCCTGGTGCCGGTCGGCGTCGAGGCCTGGCCCTGTGAGGTGTCGTACGACCTCGACAGCACGCTCTCCAAGTCCGACGCGGTGATGCTGCTGCGCGTGCAGCGCGAGCGCATGAACGCCGCGTTCTTCCCGACCGAGCGCGAGTACTCGCGGCGCTACGGCCTGGACGGCGACCGGATGGCGAAGATGCCCGAGCACGCCATCGTGATGCACCCCGGGCCGATGGTCCGGGGCATGGAGATCACCGCCGAGGTAGCCGACTCGGACCGCTGCACCGTCGTCGAGCAGGTCGCAAACGGAGTGTCCATCCGGATGGCCGTGCTCTACCTGCTTCTGGGCGGCAACGAACCCGCCGTCAGCCACACCCGTATCGAGGAGAAGTAAGTCACATGAGCAAGATCCTGATCCGTGGTGCGAAGATCCTCGGCGGCGAGCCGCAGGACGTGCTGATCGACGGGGAGACCATCGCCGAGGTCGGTGTCGGTCTCAGTGCCGAGGGCGCTGACGTTGTCGAGGCCGACGGCAAGGTGCTGCTGCCGGGCCTCGTCGACCTGCACACCCACCTTCGTGAGCCCGGCCGCGAGGACTCCGAGACCGTCCTCACCGGTACCCGTGCCGCCGCCAGCGGCGGTTACACGGCCGTGTTCGCCATGGCCAACACCTTCCCCGTCGCCGACACCGCCGGTGTCGTCGAGCAGGTCTACCGGCTCGGCCAGGAGCACGGCTACTGCGATGTGCAGCCCATCGGCGCCGTCACCGTCGGCCTGGAGGGCAAGAAGCTCGCCGAGCTGGGCGCCATGCACGAGTCGGCCGCCGGGGTCACCGTCTTCTCCGACGACGGCAAGTGCGTCGACGACGCGGTGATCATGCGCCGGGCGCTGGAGTACGTGAAGGCCTTCGGGGGAGTCGTCGCCCAGCACGCCCAGGAGCCTCGCCTCACCGAGGGCGCCCAGATGAACGAGGGCGTCGTCTCTGCCGAACTCGGGCTCGGGGGCTGGCCGGCGGTGGCCGAAGAATCGATCATCGCCCGGGATGTCCTGCTCGCCGAGCACGTCGGTTCCCGCGTCCACATCTGCCACCTGTCGACCGCCGGGTCCGTCGAGATCGTCCGCTGGGCCAAGTCCCGGGGCATCGACGTGACCGCCGAGGTCACCCCGCACCACCTCCTCCTCACGGATGAGCTGGTGCGCTCCTACAACCCCGTCTACAAGGTCAACCCGCCGCTGCGCACCGAGCGCGATGTGTTCGCCCTGCGCGAGGCCCTCGCCGACGGCACGATCGACATCGTCGCCACCGACCACGCCCCGCACCCGCACGAGGACAAGGACTGCGAGTGGGCCGCCGCCGCCATGGGGATGGTCGGCCTGGAGACCGCGTTGTCAGTGGTGCAGGAGACCATGGTGGACACCGGGCTCCTCACCTGGACCGGGGTCGCCGAGCGCATGTCCGCCAAGCCCGCCGAGATCGGGCGGGCGGTGGGCCACGGCCGTCCCGTCTCGGCTGGTGAGCCCGCCAACCTCACGCTCGTCGACACGGAATACCGTGGGTCGGTGGACCCCGCGGGCTTCGCTTCGCGCAGTCGCAACACCCCGTACGAGGGGCGTGAGCTGCCGGGCCGTGTGACGCACACCTGGCTCCGGGGCAAGGCCACGCTCGTCGACGGGAAGCTCACGTGACACCTCTGGAACTGACCCACCTCGCGGCCGGGGAGAAGTCCGCCCCGGTGACCGACTGGGCCGCCCGTATCGGCTGGCTCGTCGGCCTCGCCCTCTTCATCGCGCTCGTCTACTGGCTGATGCGCGAGGGCTGGAAGTGGCGCGGCACGCTCCAGGGCGACCTGCCCGAGCTGCCCACGTCGCCGGAAGAGGTGGGCGAGGCGAAACTGGCTGTGTTGTCGATGAGTGGCCGCTACCACGGCTCCACCACCGCCGGGCAGTGGCTCGACCGCATCGTGGCGCACGGCCTGGGTACCCGCAGCCGGGTCGAGCTGACCCTGACGGAGGCCGGCCTGGATGTCGTACGACCGGGAGCCACCGACTTCTTCATCCCGGCCGGGGCGCTGCGCGAGGCCCTGCTCGGCAAGGGCATCGCCGGGAAGGTCCTCAGCGAGGGCGGGCTGCTGGTCGTGACGTGGGCGCACGGGGACCGGCTGATCGACTCCGGGTTCCGCTCGGATCACGCGGCCGAGCACACGGAGTGGGTCGACACCCTGAACAGCATGATCAACAAGAGTCTCGAATCGACCGACACGGAAGGCGCACGATGACGACCTCCACCAGGGGAGCCGCCAAGGTTCCCGCCGTACTCGTCCTGGAGGACGGCCGGATCTTCCGCGGCCGCGCCTACGGGTCCGTGGGGGTGACCTTCGGCGAGGCCGTGTTCTCCACCGGCATGACCGGCTACCAGGAGACCCTCACCGACCCGTCGTACCACCGCCAGGTCGTCGTGATGACCGCCCCGCACATCGGCAACACCGGGGTGAACGACGAGGACTCCGAGTCGCAGCGCATCTGGGTCGCCGGTTACGTGGTGCGTGACCCCGCGCGCGTGCCGTCCAACTGGCGCTCCCGCCGCTCGCTGGACGAGGAGCTGCGCAACCAGGGCGTCGTCGGGATCTCCGGCATCGACACGCGCGCGTTGACCCGCCATCTGCGCGAGCGCGGTGCCATGAGGGTCGGCATCTTCTCCGGGCCCTCGCTGCCCGACGACGACACCATGCTCGCCGAGGTGCGCGAGGCCCCCGAGATGGCGGGCGCGAACCTCTCCGCCGAGGTCGCCACCAAGGAGACGTACGTCGTCCCCGCGATCGGTGAGAAGAAGTTCACCGTCGCCGCCGTCGACCTCGGCATCAAGGGCATGACCCCGCACCGCATGGCCGAGCGCGGCATCGAGGTGCACGTGCTCCCGGCCACCGCGACCGTCGAGGACGTGTATGCCGTACAGCCCGACGGGGTCTTCTTCTCCAACGGACCCGGCGACCCCGCCACCGCCGACCACCCGGTCGCCGTCATGCAGGCGGTCCTGGAGCGCGGCACCCCGCTCTTCGGCATCTGCTTCGGCAACCAGATCCTGGGCCGCGCGCTCGGCTTCGGCACGTACAAGCTGAAGTACGGCCACCGGGGCATCAACCAGCCCGTGCAGGACCGTACGACCGGCAAGGTCGAGGTCACCGCGCACAACCACGGCTTCGCCGTCGACGCGCCCCTCGACAAGGTCTCCGACACGCCGTACGGCCGTGCCGAGGTCTCGCACGTCTGCCTGAACGACCAGGTCGTCGAGGGGCTGCGGCTCCTCGACCGGCCGGCGTTCAGCGTCCAGTACCACCCCGAGGCGGCGGCCGGCCCGCACGACGCCGCCTACCTGTTCGACCGCTTCACATCCTTGATGGAGGGCCAGCGTGCCTAAGCGCACCGATATCCAGTCCGTCCTGGTCATCGGCTCCGGCCCGATCGTCATCGGCCAGGCCGCCGAGTTCGACTACTCCGGCACCCAGGCCTGCCGCATCCTGCGCGCCGAGGGCCTCCGCGTCATCCTGGTCAACTCCAACCCGGCGACGATCATGACCGACCCGGAGATCGCCGACGCCACCTACGTCGAGCCGATCACCCCGGACTTCGTCGAGAAGATCATCGCCAAGGAGCGCCCGGACGCCCTGCTGCCCACTCTGGGCGGCCAGACGGCGCTCAACACCGCCATCTCGCTGCACGAGGCGGGCACCCTGGAGAAGTACGGCGTCGAGCTGATCGGCGCCAACGTCGAGGCCATCAACAAGGGCGAGGACCGCGACCTCTTCAAGGGCGTCGTCGAGGCCGTCCGCCAGAAGATCGGGTACGGCGAGTCCGCCCGCTCGGTCATCTGCCACTCCATGGACGACGTGATCGCCGGCGTCGACACGCTCGGCGGCTACCCGGTCGTCGTCCGCCCCTCCTTCACGATGGGCGGCGCGGGCTCCGGCTTCGCGCACGACGAGGAGGAGCTGCGCCGCATCGCCGGCCAGGGCCTCACGCTCTCGCCTACCACCGAGGTCCTCCTGGAGGAGTCCATCCTCGGCTGGAAGGAGTACGAGCTGGAGCTGATGCGCGACAAGAACGACAACGTCGTGGTCGTCTGCTCCATCGAGAACTTCGACCCCATGGGCGTGCACACCGGAGACTCGATCACCGTCGCCCCGGCGATGACGCTGACCGACCGCGAGTACCAGGTGCTGCGCGACGTGGGCATCGCGATCATCCGCGAGGTCGGCGTCGACACCGGCGGCTGCAACATCCAGTTCGCGATCGACCCGGTCGACGGCCGCGTCATCGTCATCGAGATGAACCCGCGCGTGTCCCGCTCCTCGGCCCTCGCCTCCAAGGCGACCGGCTTCCCGATCGCCAAGATCGCCGCCAAGCTGGCCGTCGGCTACACGCTCGACGAGATCCCGAACGACATCACGCGCGAGACCCCGGCCTCCTTCGAGCCGACCCTCGACTACGTAGTCGTAAAGGCACCCCGTTTCGCCTTCGAGAAGTTCCCGAGCGCCGACTCGACCCTCACGACCACCATGAAGTCGGTCGGCGAGGCCATGGCGATCGGCCGCAACTTCACCGAGGCATTCCAGAAGGCGCTGCGCTCGCTGGAGAAGAAGGGCAGCCAGTTCACCTTCGTGGGCGAGCCCGGCGACAAGGTCCAGCTGCTGGAGGAGGCCGTACGGCCCACCGACGGCCGGATCAACACCGTCATGCAGGCCATCCGCGCGGGCGCCACCCAGGAGGAGATCTTCGACTACACGAAGATCGACCCCTGGTTCGTCGACCAGCTCTTCCTCATCAAGGAGATCGCCGACGAGCTGGCCGCCGCCGACAAGCTGGACCCGGAACTACTCGCCGAGGCCAAGCGGCACGGCTTCTCCGACCAGCAGATCGGCGAGATCCGCGGCCTGCGCGAGGACGTCGTCCGCGAGGTCCGGCACGCGCTCGGCATCCGCCCGGTCTACAAGACGGTCGACACCTGCGCCGCCGAGTTCGCCGCGCAGACGCCGTACTTCTACTCGTCCTACGACGAGGAGAGCGAGGTCGCCCCGCGCGAGAAGCCCGCGGTCATCATCCTGGGGTCGGGCCCCAACCGCATCGGCCAGGGCATCGAGTTCGACTACTCCTGCGTCCACGCCTCCTTCGCGCTCAGCGACGCGGGCTACGAGACCGTGATGGTCAACTGCAACCCCGAGACCGTCTCCACGGACTACGACACCTCCGACCGCCTGTACTTCGAGCCGCTCACGCTGGAAGACGTGCTGGAGATCGTCCACGCGGAGTCCCTGGCCGGGCCGGTCGCGGGCGTGATCGTGCAGCTCGGCGGCCAGACCCCGCTGGGCCTGGCGCAGGCTCTCAAGGACAACGGCGTCCCGATCGTCGGCACCCCGCCCGAGGCGATCCACGCCGCCGAGGACCGCGGCGCCTTCGGCCAGGTCCTCGCGGAGGCGGGCCTCCCGGCCCCCAAGCACGGCACCGCCACCACCTTCGTCGGCGCCAAGGCCATCGCCGACGAGATCGGCTACCCGGTCCTCGTCCGCCCCTCGTACGTCCTCGGCGGACGCGGCATGGAGATCGTCTACGACGAGACCCGCCTGGAGTCGTACATCGCCGAGTCCACGGAGATCAGCCCGTCGCGGCCGGTCCTGGTCGACCGCTTCCTCGACGACGCCATCGAGATCGACGTCGACGCGCTCTACGACGGCCAGGAGCTGTACCTCGGCGGCGTCATGGAGCACATCGAGGAGGCCGGCATCCACTCCGGCGACTCGGCCTGCGCCCTGCCGCCGATCACCCTGGGCGGCTTCGACATCAAGCGCCTGCGGGCCTCAACGGAGGCCATCGCCAAGGGTGTCGGCGTCCGCGGACTGATCAACATCCAGTTCGCGATGGCCGGCGACATCCTCTACGTCCTGGAGGCCAACCCGCGCGCGTCCCGCACGGTCCCCTTCACCTCGAAGGCGACCGCGGTACCGCTCGCGAAGGCCGCCGCCCGTATCTCGCTGGGCGCGACCGTCGCCGAACTGCGCGCCGAGGGGCTGCTCCCGGCCCACGGCGACGGCGGCGAACTCCCGCTCGACGCGCCGATCTCCGTCAAGGAGGCCGTCATGCCGTGGTCGCGCTTCCGCGACATCCACGGGCGTGGCGTCGACACCGTGCTGGGCCCGGAGATGCGCTCCACCGGCGAGGTCATGGGCATCGACTCCGTCTTCGGCACGGCGTACGCCAAGTCCCAGGCGGGCGCCTACGGCCCGCTGCCCACCAAGGGCCGCGCGTTCATCTCGGTCGCCAACCGCGACAAGCGCTCGATGATCTTCCCGGCGCGCGAACTGGTCGCCCACGGCTTCGAGTTGCTCGCCACCTCCGGCACCGCCGAGGTCCTCAAGCGCAACGGCCTCAACGCGACGGTCGTCCGCAAGCAGTCCGAGGGCGTCGGCCCGAACGGTGAGAAGACCATCGTCCAGCTCATCCACGACGGCGAGGTCGACCTCATCGTCAACACCCCGTACGGCACCGGCGGCCGCCTCGACGGCTACGAGATCCGTACGGCGGCCGTGGCGCGGTCCGTGCCGTGCCTCACTACGGTCCAGGCGCTCGCCGCGGCCGTCCAGGGCATCGACGCCCTCAACCACGGTGACGTGGGCGTGCGTTCACTCCAGGAACACGCCGAACACCTGACCGCGGCCCGCGACTAGCAGCCTTGAGGGGGACACCGGAAACGGTGTCCCCCTTCTCGTGAGGACACTGAGATGTACAAGCTTTTCTTCCGTCTGGTCTTCAAACGGATGGACCCGGAGCAGGCCCACCACCTCGCCTTCCGCTGGATCCGGCTCGCCGTCCGCATCCCCGTGCTGCGCACGTTCGTCGCGGCCGCCCTCGCGCCCCGGTTCGAGGAGCTGCGGACCGAGGCCTTCGGGCTGCGGATGCACGGCCCGTTCGGGCTCGCCGCCGGCTTCGACAAGAACGCGGTCGCGATCGACGGCATGTCGATGCTCGGCTTCGACCACGTCGAGATCGGCACGGTCACGGGGGAGCCGCAGCCCGGTAACCCCAAGAAGCGGCTGTTCCGCCTTGTGCCGGACCGCGCGCTGATCAACCGCATGGGGTTCAACAACGAGGGCTCCGCGGCCGTGGCGGCCCGGCTGGCGGCTCGTGAGGCGGTCTTCAGGACCGTCGTGGGCGTCAACATCGGCAAGACCAAGGTCGTACCGGAGGAGGAGGCCGTCGGCGACTACGTGAAGTCGACCGAGCGACTAGCCCGGCACGCCGACTATCTCGTCGTCAACGTGTCGTCGCCCAACACGCCCGGGCTGCGCAACCTCCAGGCGACCGAGGCACTGCGTCCGCTGCTGAGTGCCGTCCGTGAGGCCGCCGACCGCGCGGTGACCGACCGCCGCGTCCCGCTGCTGGTGAAGATCGCCCCGGACCTCGCCGACGAGGACGTGGACGCCGTGGCCGACCTCGCCGTGGAACTCGGCCTGGACGGCATCATCGCCACGAACACGACCATCGCGCGCGAGGGACTCGGTTTGGAATCCGACCCCTCTCTCGTCAAGGAGACCGGCGGACTGTCCGGGGCCCCGCTGAAGGCTCGTTCTCTGGAGGTACTTCGCCGCCTCTACGCGCGCGTGGGTGACCGCATCACCCTCGTGGGTGTCGGCGGCATCGAGAACGCCGAGGACGCCTGGCAGCGCATCCTCGCCGGCGCCACGCTCGTGCAGGGCTACAGCGCCTTCATCTACGAAGGGCCCTTCTGGGGCCGCGCTATCCACAAGGGCCTCGCCGCACGCCTGCGCACGAGCCCGTACGCCACCCTCGCCGACGCGGTCGGCGCCGACGCAAGGAAGCCGGTATGAGCCCTCTCGAACCCTTCGGCGCACGTCTTCGCCGTGCCATGGACGAACGCGGCCCGCTCTGCGTCGGCATCGACCCGCACGCCTCGCTGCTCACCGAGTGGGGTCTGAACGACGACGTCGCCGGCCTGGAGCGGTTCAGCCGCACCGTCGTCGAGGCACTCGCCGACCGGGTCGCCGTCCTCAAGCCGCAGAGCGCGTTCTTCGAGCGCTTCGGCTCGCGCGGGATCGCCGTCCTGGAGAAGTCCGTCGAGGAGGCGCGGGCGGCCGGCGCGCTGGTCGTGATGGACGCCAAGCGCGGCGACATCGGCTCGACCATGGCCGCGTACGCCGAGTCCTTCCTCCGGAAGGACTCCCCGCTCTTCTCCGACGCGCTGACCGTCTCGCCGTATCTCGGCTACGGCTCGCTCGCTCCGGCGATCGAACTGGCGCGGGAGAGCGGCACGGGCCTCTTCGTGCTCGCGCTCACCTCCAACCCGGAGGGCGGCGAGGTGCAGCACGCGGTCCGCGCGGACGGCCGGAACATCGGAGCGACCATGCTGGCCCACCTGGCCGCCGAGAACGCCGGGGAGGAGCCGCTGGGCTCCTTCGGGGCCGTCGTCGGCGCCACGCTGGGCGACCTGTCGTCGTACGACCTCGCGGTCAACGGTCCGATCCTCGCGCCCGGCATCGGGGCGCAGGGGGCCACTCCGGCCGATCTTTCCGGAGTCTTCGGGTCGGCGCTGCGCAACGTCGTCCCGAACGTGAGCCGGAGTGTTCTACGTCACGGTCCCGACGTGGGAGCCCTCCGAGCGGCCTCGGAACGCTTCGCGGAGGAGATCCGCGTCGCCTTTGCGACCGTCTGAGGTGTTCGAACGGGTCGATCGAGTCCTCCGATGAGTGGCTCGACGAGCGAATCCGGAGCGACTTGAGTCTGAATACATCCTCAAATCAGGGGCGTTATGTCAGAAATGTCCGGCCTGGCGCAGGCTGACCAGGACTTTTCCTCTGTTCTCGCTGACTCTGGCGCCCTTGGCCGCTAGTCTCCGAGCAGAGTCAACGGGCAAGCGTGTTGCTCGTAGCTCCCTAGGTGTGGGGCGACTAGGTTCCTCACCGGTCCGTATCCGACAGTTCGACATCCGAGGTGACGTAGGCGTGGCTCTTCCGCCCCTTACCCCTGAACAGCGCGCAGCCGCGCTCGAAAAGGCCGCCGCGGCTCGCCGGGAGCGGGCCGAGGTCAAGAATCGACTCAAGCACTCCGGCGCCTCCCTGCATGACGTCATCAAGCAGGGCCAGGAGAACGACGTCATCGGCAAGATGAAGGTCTCCGCCCTGCTTGAGTCCCTGCCCGGCGTGGGCAAGGTCCGCGCCAAGCAGATCATGGAGCGACTCGGTATCTCCGAGAGCCGCCGTGTCCGTGGCCTTGGTTCCAACCAGATCGCTTCCCTGGAGCGTGAGTTCGGCAGCACTGGTTCCTGAGTCCGGATACTCCGGACCGGGAGTCCCGGGCATACCGGGATTGCTGGAATAATCGCTGCATGGCTGCAACATTCCGGGGGACGACCCCCGAGCCCCCGGACGTACGTCCGCGGCTGACCGTGCTCTCCGGCCCCTCTGGGGTCGGCAAGAGCACGGTCGTCGCCCATATGCGCAAGGAACACCCCGAGGTGTGGCTCTCGGTGTCGGCGACGACCCGCAGGCCCCGCCCCGGCGAGAAGCACGGCGTCCACTACTTCTTCGTCTCCGACGAGGAGATGGACAAGCTGATCGCCAACGGCGAGCTTCTGGAGTGGGCCGAATTCGCCGGCAACCGCTACGGCACGCCGCGTACGGCTGTGCTCGAGCACCTGGAGTCCGGTGTGCCGGTCCTCCTGGAGATCGATCTCCAGGGCGCCCGGCAGGTCCGCGAGTCCATGTCGGAGGCCCATTCGGTGTTCCTGGCTCCTCCCTCCTGGGAGGAGCTGGTGCGCAGGCTCACCGGACGGGGCACCGAGCCGCCCGAGGTGATCGAGCGCCGCCTGGACGCTGCCAAGATCGAGCTCGCGGCGGAGCCCGAGTTCGACGCGACCCTGGTCAACACCTCCGTCGAGGACGTAGCGCGCGAGCTGCTAGCCTTGATGGAAGTTGTGTGATCGTTTTTCCGATCTCATCCCATCTTTCGGAAGGCAGAGCGTGTCCTCTTCCATCACCGCTCCCGAGGGCATCATCAACCCTCCGATCGACGAGCTCCTCGAGGCCACCGACTCGAAGTACAGCCTCGTGATCTACGCCGCGAAGCGTGCCCGTCAGATCAACGCGTACTACTCGCAGCTCGGCGAGGGCCTCCTCGAGTACGTCGGTCCGCTCGTCGACACGCACGTCCACGAGAAGCCGCTCTCCATCGCCCTGCGCGAGATCAACGCGGGTCTGCTGACCTCCGAGGCCGTCGAGGGCCCCGCGACCTGAGACGCAGCAGCTTTATCCACAGGCCCGGCAGCGACTGTCGGGCCTGTGGTGTGTCATGGAGTCGTACGGGTCGCACCACGAGTCGTACGGGTCGCACGCACGTTTCCGAATTCGGGGAGAGACGGTGGACAAGCCCAAGGTCGTTCTGGGGGTCAGCGGTGGCATCGCCGCGTACAAGGCCTGTGAGCTGCTGCGCAGACTGACGGAGTCGGGGCATGACGTCCGCGTGGTCCCCACCGCGTCCGCCCTGCACTTCGTGGGCGCGGCCACCTGGTCCGCGCTCTCCGGGCACCCCGTCTCGACCGAGGTGTGGGACGACGTCCACGAGGTCCCGCACGTGCGCATCGGCCAGAGCGCCGACCTGGTGATCGTGGCGCCGGCGACGACGGACATGCTGGCCAAGGCGGCCCACGGCCTGGCCGACGACCTCCTCACCAACACCCTTCTCACCGCCCGCTGTCCGGTCGTCTTCGCGCCCGCCATGCACACGGAGATGTGGGAGCACCCGGCCACCCAGGAGAACGTGGCGACACTGCGCCGCCGAGGCGCCGTGGTGATCGAACCGGCCGTCGGCCGGCTGACCGGCGTCGACACCGGCAAGGGCCGACTGCCCGACCCCACCGAGATCTTCGAGGTGTGCCGCCGGGTGCTCGCGCGGGGTGTCACCGAGCCCGACCTCAAGGGGCGGCACGTCGTCGTCAGCGCCGGCGGCACCCGCGAGCCCCTCGACCCGGTCCGCTTCCTCGGCAACCGCTCCTCCGGGAAGCAGGGGTACGCCCTCGCGCGCACCGCCGCCGCCCGGGGTGCCCGGGTCACGCTGATCGCGGCGAACGCGGGACTGCCGGACCCGGCGGGCGTGGACGTCGTCCCGGTCGGGACCGCCGTACAGCTGCGGGAAGAGGTGCTGAAGGCCGCCGCGGACGCGGACGCGGTCGTCATGGCGGCGGCGGTCGCGGACTTCCGTCCGGCCGAGTACGCAGCGGGGAAGATCAAGAAGAAGGACGGCAAGGACCCCGACCCCATCGTCCTGGTGCGGAATCCGGACATCCTCGCGGAGATCTCCGCCGACCGGGCCCGCCCCGGCCAGGTGGTCGTCGGGTTCGCCGCCGAGACGGACGACGTCCTCGCCAACGGCCGTACCAAACTGGCACGCAAGGGGTGCGATCTGCTGGTGGTGAACGAGGTGGGGGAGCGCAAGACGTTCGGTTCCGAGGAGAACGAGGCGGTTGTGCTGGGTGCCGACGGCAGCGAGACCGCCGTTCCCCACGGCCCGAAAGAAGCCCTGGCCGAGACAGTGTGGGACCTGGTCGTACACCGTCTGGCCTGATTTGTTTCAGCCATTTGTCAGCCGTCTGTCAGTTCGCCGAAACCTGACATTGGTGCGTGGCGGCTCTGGCCAACGGCACTCGGCATTCGGCAAAATGCGCGTGCCGCAGGTCACAGCGATTCCCGAGAGACGAGACAGGGGGACCGTCTGCCGACCGCGACCGATAAACTGTTCTCTGGACGACGTCGGGCGCAGCTCCCGTCCCGTCCGCCAATGATCAGCCAGCAGCCGCTGCAACCTCAGGGAGCGTTGTGTCCCGTCGCCTGTTCACCTCGGAGTCTGTGACCGAAGGTCACCCCGACAAGATCGCTGACCAGATCAGCGACACCATTCTCGATGCGCTTCTGCGGGAGGACCCGAACTCCCGGGTCGCCGTCGAGACGCTGATCACGACCGGCCTGGTGCACGTGGCCGGCGAGGTCACCACCAAGACCTACGCGCCCATCGCGCAGCTCGTCCGCGACAAGATCCTGGAGATCGGCTACGACTCCTCCAAGAAGGGCTTCGACGGCGCCTCCTGCGGCGTCTCGGTGTCCATCGGCGCGCAGTCCCCGGATATCGCGCAGGGCGTCGACACGGCGTACGAGAACCGTGTCGAGGGCGACGACGACGAGCTCGACAAGCAGGGCGCGGGCGACCAGGGCCTGATGTTCGGCTACGCGACGGACGAGACGCCGACGCTGATGCCGCTGCCGATCTTCCTGGCGCACCGCCTGTCGAAGCGCCTCTCGGAGGTCCGCAAGAACGGGACCATCCCCTACCTGCGCCCCGACGGCAAGACCCAGGTCACCATCGAGTACGACGGCGACAAGGCCGTCCGCCTCGACACGGTCGTCGTCTCCTCGCAGCACGCGTCGGACATCGACCTGGAGTCGCTGCTCGCCCCCGACATCCGGGAGTTCGTGGTCGAGGCCGAGCTGAAGGCGCTCGTGGAAGACGGCATCAAGCTCGACACCGACGGCTACCGCCTGCTCGTCAACCCGACCGGCCGCTTCGAGATCGGCGGCCCGATGGGCGACGCCGGCCTGACCGGCCGCAAGATCATCATCGACACGTACGGCGGCATGGCCCGCCACGGTGGCGGTGCGTTCTCGGGCAAGGACCCGTCCAAGGTGGACCGTTCGGCGGCGTACGCGATGCGCTGGGTCGCCAAGAACGTCGTCGCCGCGGGCCTCGCCTCGCGCTGCGAGGTGCAGGTCGCGTACGCGATCGGCAAGGCCGAGCCGGTGGGTCTGTTCGTCGAGACGTTCGGTACGGAGAAGGTCGACACGGACCGGATCGAGAAGGCGATCGACGAGGTCTTCGACCTCCGCCCGGCCGCCATCATCCGCGACCTGGACCTGCTGCGCCCGATCTACGCGCAGACCGCCGCCTACGGACACTTCGGCCGTGAGATCCCCGACTTCACGTGGGAGCGCACCGACCGCGTGGACGCGCTGCGCAAGGCCGCCGGACTGTAGGTCCCGCGCCTTCGTCAGGCTCTGCGAGGCCCGGTTTCCCTTCGGGGAAGCCGGGCCTCGGTGTTTCCCACCGGGATCAGCGGCGGATACGGCGGGCCGACGCAAGGAGTGCTGCTGCTGTGATGGCTGCGATGACCGCCGTCGAGTGTGTGTAGGCCCGGGTGTCGCCGGTGACGGCTGCCTGGAAGCCGTGGAGGGCCCAGTAGCCCGGGGTCGCGGGGGCCACCGTGGAGACCCAGTGGGGGAGGACGGTGAGGGGGACCAGGCAGCCGCTGAGGCAGGTGATCGTGAGGGCGCCGATGTCTGAGGCGGCGGCCAACTGGCCCTGGGTGCGGGTGTGGACGCCGAGTGCCAGGCCGCAGGAGGTGACGCAGGCCGCCCAGAGGAGGGCCAGCAGGGGGAGGCGCCAGGTGCCGGCGGCGAGGGGGAAGCCGAAGGCCGCGGTCGCGAAGAGGAACAGTACGGACTGTTGGGCCAGGAACAGGGCGATCAAGGGGACGGCTTTGCCGGTCAGGATCGTCGACGGGGACGCCGGGCCGGAGCGCAGGCGGTCCCAGGTGTGCCAGGTGCGTTCGGAGAGCAGGAGCTGGCCGGCCACGTCCAGGGCGAGCAGGGTGAACATCACCGCGATGCCCGGAGCGGCCTGCACGATGCCCGGTGTGCCGGGGGTAGCCAGGCGGTCGTACACCGGGTGGAGCACGGTCAGCAGCACCAGGGACATCACGGTGTAGGCGAGCGGGGTTCCGGGGTCCCGGATGAGCAGGACGAGGGTGTGGCGGGTCATGACCCCGGTGTGGCGGGCGGAGAGCGCGGGGGAGAAGCGCGCCGTGGCCGACAGCGGATCAGGCTGCATCGTGGGTCTCCGTGGGGAGTTGGTGGGCGGCGAGGCTGCGGTAGAGGTCGTCGAGCGACGGTTCGCGGATCGCGGCCGAGCGGACTCGGGCGGTGTCGGGGCCCAGGTCCCGGAGGAGTTGGGCCAGTGCCTGGGCCGGGTCCGCGGTGGTGAAGCGAAGTTCGCCGGGGGCCGTCGAGGTGTGGGGCAGGTGCTCGGGTACGGCGCCGGTGAACGTCACGGCGACCTCTCCGGGGAGGCCGTCGAGGAGGTCGGCGCGGTTTCCGCGGGCGATCACCCGGCCGGACGCGGCGACCGCGAGCGTGGCGTCCAGGTGCTCCAACTCCGGTAGGTAGTGCGTGGTGTAGCAGATCGCGGCGCCTTCGTCGGCGCGGGTCCTGACGAGTCGTAGCAGCGCTTCCCGGGTGGTGGGGTCGGCTCCGACGGTGGGCTCGTCGAGCAGCAGCACGCGGGGGCGGGGGAGGAGGACCGTGGCTGCCTGTGCGCGGCGCTGTTGGCCGCCGGAGAGTGTTGAGATGGGGCGGTCGAGTACGTCGGTGAGGAGCAACTCCTCCGCTACGGCGGCCAGTTCGGTGCGCAGTTCGGATCGGCGCAGGCCGGCGAGGCCGCCGTAGAGGCGCAGGTTCTGGCGGAGTGTGGCGGTCGGGTAGAGGGCCAGTTCCTGGGGGGCCAGGCCGATCAGGGTGCGGGCGGAGTGTGGGGCCGTGGCTAGGTCCACTCCGGCTGCGCGGACTGTGCCCGCGTCGGGGTGCTCCAGGCCGGCGACCGTGCGGGCGAAGGTGGTCTTGCCCGCGCCGTTGTGGCCGATCAGGCCGCAGATCTCGCCGGGGTCGATGTGGAGGTCGAAGCCGTCGAGGGCTTGGACGGGGCCCCATCGTTTGCGCAGGCCGGTGACGGTCAGCATGGTTGGTGCTCCCTCGATTCCTTCGATATATACAACGTATACGTATACTGTGTATACGTAGCTTCGAGGGAGGATGTCAAGTGACGCCACGGCGGATCAGTCGTGATCAAGTGCTGGACGTGACATGGGAGTTGGCGACCCGGAAGGGGCTGTCCGCCGTCACGATGCGGGCCGTCGCGCAGGAGCTCGACGTGAACCCGATGACGCTCTACCGGCACGTCGGCGACAAGCAGGGGCTCCTCGACGGCCTCGTGGAGCGGTTGTTGCTGGAGATCGAGGTGCCCGGGCCCGGGCTGGGCTGGCGGGAGCAACTGCGCCTGCTCGGCCGCAGTATGCGGGCCACGGCCCGGCGCCACCCCGATCTGTTCCTGCTGCTCTTCCAGCGTCCTGCGGTCACCCCGGAGGCCGTCGGGCCTCGGAACGCGGTCTACGGTGCGCTGCGCGCCGCCGGTCTTCAGGAGGAGCGGATTCCGCGGGCCGAGCGGCTGCTGTCCACGTTCATGCTCGGGTTCGCCGCCTCGGAGGCCGGGGGGCGGTTCCGTGACGGTGACCCGGACGAGGACATGGCCTTCGCGGAACATCTCATCGTTCAGGTCCTCGGCGGGGCCTAGAAGATCACGTGCGGATGGCGGGCGGCGGTCGTTGTCAGTCGGGTTTGGTAAGAATGCAAGGGTGAGCAGCGCGGACGGGGAACGGGACGGCGGGGCGGAGGGTGCGCCGCCTGAGCAGCTTGCGCTGATTCGGGAGAGCGTGCGGCAGGCGAAGGGACCGAAGGCCAAGCCGCGGACGTGGCGGGGGGCCGCGTTGGCCGGGCGGTTGCCGGTTGCGCGGGTGCTCGTCGACAAAGGGGTGCTGCATCTTGACCGGTACTTCGACTATGCCGTGCCCGAGGAGCTTGACGCCGATGCGCACGGCGAGAACCGTTTCGTCGCTGCGGATCACCTCGGGCGGGCCGACGGCGATGATCTTGCCGAGGTCGAGGACGTACACCTCGTCGC
>NZ_JBLTJC010000175.1:0-21048 GCF_048158785.1 Streptomyces colwelliae
CACTTCGGGAGCAGTCGAAGGCAACGTCACCAGAATCAAGCTGCTGAAGAGACAGATGTACGGCCGGGCCAACTTCGACCTCCTGCGACGCCGCATCCTCCTGTCACCTTGATCAACCGGCTGACACCCCCAAATCAGCGACAGAGCCAAGTTCCGTGACCTGCGCACGCTGAGTCACGGTTCGTGGTCGTGTTGGGCTCCTGAAAGTCGCCCGAAAATGATCAGTGGTGACCTCGAGTACCTGACAGTTCGGGACCGTGGAAGAAGTGGTCCTCCGGCTGGAAGAGTTGCTGTTCCCGTCGATCGCGGACGTGTCGGTGGACGTGAGCAACGAGACGATACGAGTCGAGGCCCGCAGCACAACGGCCGGTTCGGCGTGTTCGGGCTGCGGGAACTGGTCGATCCGGGTTCATAGCTCCTACCTGCGGATGTTCCCAGGGCGGGGCGCCGGGTGCTGCTCTGTCTGCGGGTCCGCCGCTTCGCCTGCCCGGTCGCTTCGTGCGGGCGACGAACGTTCGTTGAGCAGGCCCTGACGATCCTCCGCGAGGTCGACGCGATCAACAACCGTCGCCGCGAGCGCATGATCGACCTCGCCCGCGAACAAGTCGGCGGCAACCTCGACGGCCGGCGGATCACCATCTGGGGCTCCGCCTTCAAGCCCGAGCACGACCAGCGCCGCATCACCGCCTTCGCCCGCGTCTACGGACACCCCCGCCACCAGGCCATCACCCTGGACGCCGCCCGCTGCCTCGGCCAGGCGCACCTCGACCTCGAACAGTGGCTCAATACCCGCCAGAACGACGCTCCTGCCCCGCCCTCCGCGCGCGTCGCGCCCGCCGAGCTCCACCTCGTGTGGGAACTCCTCGACTATGCCCGCCGGCAAGTCGCCACCGCCCACGGCATCACCGACGATCCCGCCAGCGAACGCATCCAGCTCACCGCCTGGATGCTCCTGCCCCACCGCACCAACGCCGGTCCGCGGGCATCCCGCGCCTGAAGCGGACAGCGCCGAACTCCATGCAGGTAGCGCACATACCGGGTACCGGCACGTCAGTTCCTGCTGCGGAACGGCACGGCCGGTCTGTCTCACGGGCCTGCCCATGAGACAGACCGTCACGACTGGGCCAGCCACAGATCCGGGCCGAACACCTCGTAGTGAACGTTGGCTGCCGCGACACCCTTGTCGAGCAGTTGCGTACGCATCGCGCGCATGAAGGGCAGCGGGCCGCAGAGATAGGCGCGAGTACCGGGCACGACGGGTACGTCCGTGAGATCGGCCCAGCCGGAGCGGTGGCCGGCACTGGGGCGCTCGTACCAGAAGTGGGCGGTGGCGTCGGGGAGCTTGGTGGTGAGCGCCTTGTGCATGGCGCGCAGCGGGTGGGTTTCCGGGGATCGGTCGGCGTGCACGACCGTCACCGGGCACGGGTGTCCGGTCGCCGCCAGATCCACCAGCATGGCAAGGATCGGAGTGCAGCCTATGCCGGCCGATGCCAGCAGGAGCGGTGCGCCGTCGGCCTTCAGGACGAGATCGCCGTAGGGCGCCGAGACGCGCAGCCTGTCGCCGGCGCGGACGTGGATGTGCAAGTGGTTCGAGACCTCCCCGTCGGGCGAGCCGTCGGCGCCGAGTACGCGCTTGACCGCGATGGACCGGGTCGCCGCGTCGGGCGCGCCGGTGAGGCTGTACTGGCGTATCTGCCGTGCGCCGTCGGCGAGTTGGACCTGTACGGAGACGTACTGGCCGGCCTTGAAGGCGGGCGCGGGGTTGCCGTCGGCCGGGCTCAGGAGGAAGGAGGCGACGTCGGCGGTCTCCTCGGTGCGGGCCACGACCTCCCACTCCCGCCACGCCTCGCCCTCGATGACGCCCTGCTCCGCGTACAGCCGTGCCTCGACGGCGATGAGCGCGTTCGCCATCAGCCAGTACACCTCGTTCCAGGCTCGTGCCACCTCGGGGGTGAGCACGTCGCCGAGCACCTCGGTGATGGCGGCGAAGAGGTGCTCGTGCACGACCGGGTACTGATCGGCACGTACTCCGAGCGACGCGTGCTTGTGGGCGATCCGGCTCAGCATCACATCGGGCCGGTCGTACGGGTGCTCCGCCAGGTGGGTGGCGAAGGCCGCGATCGAGCCCGCGAGCGCTTGCCGCTGGGCACCGGATGCCTGGTTGCCGCGGTTGAACAGGTCACGCAGCAACCCCGGGTGGGCGGCGAAGATCCGGTCGTAGAACCGCCCAGAGATCTCCTCGATGGCGGCGCCGACAGCGGGAAGTGTGGCGCGGACGACGACGGCCGACTGGTCGGTGAGCATGAACAGGCTCCTTAATAGGTATTCAAGATGCATATTTAAAGCTGTGGTGGACCGCTGACCGGCCTGGGTGTCTGGGTCAGTCCGTGCTGGATGTGAGAGAGAGGCCCACCAGAAGCGGTCCCGTCGGTGACCTGACGAGATCGGCAAGGGTCAGCGGGTCGAGTGAGGTGAAGAACGCCTCCTGCGCCTGGCGCAACGCACTGCGCAACCGGCAAGCCGACCGCAGTGGGCAGGGCGTCGCGCCCTCGCAATCCACGACGTCTCCTGACCCTTCGAGTTCCCGCACGAGACCGCCGATGGAGGCTGTGCGCCCGGCGGCGGTCAGTGCGAGCCCGCCGCCGCGGCCGCGCCGCGCGTCGATCAGCCCCAGGCGCTGCAGCCTGGCGACGGCCTTCGCCGCGTGCGTGTACGGGACGTCCATCGCGGCAGCGACCTGGCGCGTTGTGGGAACGTCGCTCTCCTCAACGCCGAGGCGCATCAGTACGCGCAGGGCGAGATCCGTGAATCGCGTCAGCCGCATGGCCGTACGCTACTAATGTTTCATCTGAGATGCGAATTACCGAGTGGGCGGTCGTCAGAGACCGGGGGCGGCCAGGAGCCCCTCGGTGTACCGGATGACTGGCTGTCGCAGAGGGCTGACGCGCTCGGTGGCGGCTACTGCCGTCCCGGCGTGTGCTGCGACTTGTCCCACAGCGCGGCTACAGCCTGCGCGGCCGCCCGGCCCTGGGCGAAACCGGCGTGGCCCGCGGGGGTCCTGCTGGCGGGGGCCAGCGGATCGGCGCCGAAGGCCGCGAAAGCGGCCTCGTCAGGGACGATGACCTCGATGAGGCCGCCGTACTCGGCGATCGAGGCGGTATCGGCTTCGAGTACGGGGGCGGGCATCGGAGCGATGACGAGAGTGCGGGCGTGCCCTGCCCCGAGATCGAGGTTGGTGAAGGAACGGACGCCGCCGTCGAAGTAACGGGCGTCGCCGACCGTCGCGGCAGGCCAGACACCGGGGATGGCACAACTCGCGGTCACGGCGTCCACCAGGCCCACGCCGGAGGTACGGTCGAAGACCCGGGTCTCACCCGTGACGGCGTTCACGGCGACGACGGGCCAGATTGCGCTCCGGCCACGCGTGAGACGGCAGCCGGATCTCGATGACGGACCGCCGCTCGGCCTCCGGCACGGTCTCGGCGGCCAGTCCCATCTCGCCCATCCGGCGCAGGCGTTCCACCGGGTCGGTGACCTCGGCTTCCACCTTCGCGCCGAACTCGAAGACTTCTACAAGCGCGCCTTCCCGCGGCGTCAGCTCCTCCCGCTGGAGCGCGGGGTCAACCTGGGCCTGGAAAAGCGCCGGCAGCCCTACGCTGCTGGTGATCTGCGCAGCCACCACCGACCCGGCCGAGGTGCCCAACAGGAAGTCCGCGTCGGTGACATCGACCCCGGCGTCAGCCAGACCAGCAGCACACCCGTCGCCCAGGCGATACCGGCCACTCCGCCGCCGCCGATGACCAGCGCGTGTTCGTTCTTCATCCCTGTCCCCCACGACCATTGGATTCCGGTTCGATGCCGCTGCAAGGCTTCAGGCGGGTGGCGATATTCCCGGCGGCGGAGTTCGCGACTGCTGGCAGACGTTCTCAGGTGAATTCTGCGGGTGGTGCGGCCTCGCCGGTCCAGTCACCGTCGAACAGGGCTGCGACCAGGGCTGCTTGTTGGGCAGGGAGCTGGCCGGAGCGGTGTTTGGTGCGGGTCTTGGCGAGCCACGGCCCGATCTTGACGTGCTCGCCGTCGACGGTGATCTCCTCGCGGGCGGTGGGAGCACGACGCTCGCGGTGCAGGAAAACCTCGAGGATCTGAACGGTCTGGGCGAAGGTACGGCGGGGGCGGCGGGCTGCGGTGAGGGGATGGATGTCGGGAGTCAGGCCGATCCGGGTCAGAAGGTCCTGCTGGCCGGGCGCGAGAGTCTGCCAGCGGGTGAGCTGGCGGTTGAGCCAGCTGCCGATTTTGACAGTGCCCGCGACGGTGTCGTGGCGGAGGACGGCGGGGTCGTTGCCGGCGGCCAGATGGGCGCGCAGCAGATGGTATTTGCGGTGCCAGTCCGCTCCGTGCGGTAGTTGCCAGTCCGGGTCGATGGCTTCGAGGTCGGCCAGGCGGGCTGGGTTGAGCTGGGTGCGGGCGGCCAGGGAGCGCTGCTCGGCGAGCCAGGCGCCGGTGGGAGTGGTGGCGGGGATGGCGAGGTGGCCGTGGGCTCGTTGGTAGTCGGCGGCAGCGGTGAGCTGGGCGCGCCATGCGGCGTCGTGTTTGTCCCAGATCATGTCCAGGGCGTCGAGTTCGGCGATCCATTCGGCGTCGAGGCGGCCGGCGGTGCGGGCGTCGCGCATGGTGGTGATGAAGGTGCCCAGGGCGTAGCCGTAGGAGTCGGTGCAGTCGGCGGGGACGTCGAGGTGGTGGTGGATGTCGTGGTAGGCCTGGGCTGCAGCGAGGCCAGCGAGGCGGGAGCGGGAGAGGGCCGTGTCGTGGGGGTTGAAGGAGGTGAGGTCGAGGGCGCGGGCGATGTGCTCGGGGTGAACGGTGAAGTCGAAGTGCCAGCGGTGCTGGATCAGGCCACTGATCTCTTTAGGCAGGCGGTTGGCCTTGTCGGGGAGACGCTCGAGGATGCGGTGGTCGTGGCTGGCCAGGGCGGTGCTGATGGCCCAGACCGGTTCGTAGGCGGTACCGAGGATGTCGGTGGGGTCGGTGCCCGGTGGGATGTAGACAGGGACGACGAGGCTGGCGATCTTGCCGCTGACGGACAGGCGCAGGGCGCGGCCGAGGGCCTGGACGCAGCGGATGACGCTGCGGGTGGGGTCGGCGAAGACGATCGCGTCGACGCTGGGGATGTCGACGCCTTCGGCGATGACTTTGGCGTTGGCCAGGACGGCCCGTGGTGAGGCTGCGAACTGGGCGAAGGTGCCCGCGCGTTGCGCGGAGGGCATGTCGCCGTGGACGAAGAAGACCTCAGGGCTGATGTCGGGGCACAGGTCGGGGGCCTGGGAGCGCAGGCGGCGCAGGGTGTGGGGCAGTTCGCGGGCGAAGCGTTTGGCGTCCTCGACCAGGTTGAAGTAGACCAGGACGCGCCGCTGCTGGTGGGTGGTCATGGCTTTGAGGACAGCCAGGTGCAGGGCGGTGGTCCGCAGGGCCTCGTCGGTGGCGGGCTGTTGATCCGCAGTGGTGCCGGGGGCGGGCAGGTTGAGACGCCTGCGGAGGTCGTCGTCGGTGAGGGTGGGGACGATGATGCGGTAGTCCGCGACCCTGTCGTCGTCGATGGCCTGGGCGAGGGTGTATTCGAAGATCTTCTTGCCGTAGACGGCGGAGTTGTCCATGGAGTTGGCGCGGGCGTCGCTCCCCTCCCCCGCCGTGGGCAGGCGACCGCGCGGGCGGGAGAGGTCCGCGGACTCGGCCAGGTCGGGTGCGGCAAAGATGCGCGGGGTGGCCGTCATGTAGAGGCGGCGGTCGGCGCGGATGCGTGTGGCGTCGTGGACCGCGGCCCATTTCTTGTCGGCCCGGCCGGCGATCCGGTGGGCTTCGTCCATGACCGCGAGGTCGAAGGCGGGGACTTGGTGGGGGGTGTGCTGGGTGTTCTCGATCTTGTCGAGGGAGTCGTAGGTGCACACCGCCGTCAGACCGGGCAGCGCTCCAGGTCCCGTGCCGACGGCGGCGAGGAGGGAGGCCAGGAGGCGGTAGTCGGTTACAGAGGCGATGCGGGCCTGGGCCAGGGCGTCGTGGGCGGCTGCGTCCATGGAGGAAACGATGACGAGGGGCTCTCGGTGGCCGTCGCGGCGCAGGGCCAGGGCGGTCTGTGCCGCGAGGTCGAGGGTGGGGACGACGAACAGCAGACGGCGCGCCAGCTGATGGGCGGCTCGGCTGGCTACGAGGGTCTTGCCGGTGCCGGTCGCGGCGACGTACAGGCCGCGGGTGCCGGGCCGGTGGAGATGCTTGAGGATCCTGCGTAGGGCCTCTTGCTGGTCCTTATGCAGGGGCAGGGGTTTGCGCCGCCCCCGGGATGAGGGCAGGTCCAACCCTAGGCCGTGCAGATCCTGGGCGGTGAGCGGCTGCTGATCAGCCGCCGGTGGCAGGGACGGGTCCAAGGCAGTCTCCGGGCGGGGCGTGGCAGGAGGCGATATCCGATTCTGTCAGGCCTCCCCCGCCGTCCCGGCTGTCCCTCGCGTACGACGTGTGCGGTCGTCCGGGTGCTGCAGGCGGTCAGGGGGTCTGGGGTGCGGGTGCCGGGAGTGGAGAGGGCACGGTCTGTGTGGCAGCGGACGTGGTCTGCGCGGCTAGTTTGCGGTAGCTGGTGGCGGTGATGGTGTGCCACGACAGGTAGAAGCCGACGGCGGCCAGGGTGAGCAGGACGGTTGCCGTGGCAAGAAGCAGGGGCCGGTGTTCGACGGGGTACCGCCATAGGGCCAGGTCGGTGGCCAGGGTGAGCAGGATGCTGTTGAACATCCAGCCGCGGCAGATCCTCAGGCGGGAGCGCGCGTAGTCAGCCCGGGCTGCCAGGGCCGGAATCTCGGCGAGTCTGAGGCGTGCCTGGGCATAGGCGGCGGAAGTAGGGAAGGACTGGGTGCGCAGGCGGCGTCGGACGGGGGCCAGGGCGGCGTCGGCGGCTCGGTCGATCAGGATGCCCAGGGCGTAGGCGAACGCGAGGGCTGCGCCGGCGGCAAGGGGTGTGCCCGCCACGGGGGCCAGGCCTCGACTGTTGCCAGGACCGGCTATGGCAGCAGTCAGGATGCCCAGGGCGGTGAGGAAACCGATGCCGACGACCAGGACTTCGACGAACATGGCGGTGGCGGCCACGACAGGGGAAAGCTCGGGCTGCGGTGGTTGAGTCACAGGTCTATCCCCCAGATTTCTGCCATGTCGTAGAGCATGGTGTCGGCAAACGGTCCTTCATCCCAAAGGTCCCGCAGGGTGAAGTGGTCGTAGTCGAGGCGCTCGAAGATGATCAGACTTTCCGGCTGTGAGGCCAATATGTACCGGCCGTCCTCGAGGAAGTGATCGCTGGTCGGGCCGAACTGGAGGTAGTCGCGGGCCAGTCGGTCGCGGTAACGCTCGGCGAACTCGAACAGCCGGTAGTTGTAGCCGCTGATGTCGTCGGGGATCGCGTGGTGGAGTACGTCGATGACCTCGTGGGAGAGTTCCCTGTCGAAGGAGTGTTGGGCAAACGTGCGGTAGATGCGTTCTGTCTCGGCGAAAAGTCTGTTGCCACGGGTGAAATCGGGGTGCTGATCCAACACCTCCATCACCCGCCCGATCTCTGCGTCGTACAGCTCTACCAGGGCAAATGCACGGTACAGCGCACGACTGACATCGGAGGGGATCCGCAGGTTGCCGGGGGGCTTGTAGGCGAGGCGGTGGTAGTCGTTGGCCCAGACGTCGACGACAGGGGTGCGGATCTGGATCTCGCACTCGTACGGATGTCCGTCCGGGTCTGTGTAGTCGCCGACGGCCGGGACCTGGACGTGCAGTCTGGGGTACTCGAAGCGGTCTTCGCGGCCCGGCAGCATGAGGCGGTAGTCCTGGACAACGTCGTCACCGACACCGAAGGCGTCCTTGACCAGGCCGAGAGCCGGATCGAACAGGCCGGGATGGCGGACTGTGATCCGCACTCCCACCTTGTCGGTGACGTCTTTCCAGGGGTCCTTGTAATCCTTGCGGTGGATCTTGGCGACGTATCGTCCTACGTCTTTGACACGCTGGGAGACGACGCAGTCGACTTGGTCGCGAACGGCACGCTGGCGTATGTGGTCGGCAGTGCGCCGGGCGGCTTCCTTGATGCGGGGCTCTTCCGCCAGGTAGCGGTGGAAGGCCTCATTGACCGTCAGTGTCACGGCTGTCTTCCATCGGGCTGGTGACCGTCGTCTGTGTGGCCGCACTGGTCTTCTTGCTGCGGGCTCCGGGCGGCGTGAACCCCTGGGTGTTGCTGACCTCGCCCGTCACGGTGGCCTTGGTGCTGCCGTCTTCCATGGCCTCGAACGTCACGGTTTCCTCCACAGCGTCCAGGGGAGCGACGAGGAAGGCACCGCTGGAGAAATCGACTCGCATCTTCTGCAGGCGCGGATCGATCAGCTCCGTGTCCTTGACGAAGGTCTGCTCTGGGATGCCGTTCTCCGACAGGTGCTCGAGGAACTCTCTCCTGTGAGTTCCTCTCATGTTCCGGTCGGCGAACTCACGGGGGTTGATGGTCTCCGGGGTGCTTTGGAGCTCGGACAGAATCGCCAGGGTGTAGTCGATGCGGGCTTGGGAGTCCGCTGGCTCGCTCAGGCGGCTGTTGACCCACTTGAGCGCAATGTCGTGGAACCTTCCGGTCAACTCGGCCGGGTCCTCCGTGAACGTGCAGCCCAGGAAGTTGTGCAGGAAGAAGGTTGCCATGCGCCGGCTGGAGCGCTGCCGGTCGGCGGCCCAGCCCTGCAACAGGTCTGCCTTGACGCTGTCTGCGGTGAACAGCGCCAGTTTGAAGACGTTGGCCTTCTCCGTGAACAGAAGGTCGGCGTAGAACTGGACGTCGAAGGTCCGTTTACCCTCTCCACCGACACGCCGGGCCTGCATGCCGGTCTCCTGCTCCAACTTCACCAGCAGCAGGGCGCGTTGCCGGGCCAACCGGACCTGGGCGACCACCAGCAACCCGCGGGAGGCGGAGCCGGTCTGGCAGTCCTGGAGGTGTCGGGCCAGATGGCCCGACACCTCGACGAGATCCTGTTCTTCGGCCATGAAGTCCCGCACCCAGTCCGGCAGCGGGGACTTGGGTTCAGGATCCTCCGTCACTGAGCAGGCATGAGCGTTCAAGATCTTGACCAGCCGCTTTTCCAGCGCACTTTGGACCTTGTCCGACAGCGAGCTGGCCTCGTCGCTGAGCTCGACCGTGTAGTTTCTGGGGTCGGTCTTCGCTCGAGTGGGCACCGAATGCACGATGGCCTGCTCGATGACGAGTTCACCAAAATCCGTACGCATGTCTACCTCGGAGTATGGCCGGGCGCCCCCGAAGTGGCGGCGCCGGGGAAGGCCGCAGACGCTGATCCCGATCGGGGCACTGCGGAAATGAGGCGCTCGTCTGGAACACCCTCGGGAGCGTCGTGCACGGCAGGCTCCCCCCGGCCGTGTTGCTGACGCTCTGTCATGAGTGAGCGTAGTGGCCAATAACGACTCGTGTCCTCCAAGTCATATCTGCGTGACCTCTTTTGTGCGTGTGGCGCAGGAGCGTTCCGTCCGGTACTGCGTGAAGCAAGGCGGGCTTCAGGGGCGGATTGACTGCCCTGTGGTGGGGCCGGGTAGACACAATTCGGGTCTGCAGTAGCGCTTGCCTCGCACCATGCGGGATCGTTCTTCTTGAACTTACGATGTGGGGGCGTCATCACGCGTCCGCCTGTCTGCGCGCCCATGCCCTGGTAGCCGGCGCCCGCGAGGATCTACACGAACGGGCCGCCGGCCAAGAACTGGGCCAGTCTGACCTGTCGGGCCTGGATGATGTCGGCGCAGTTGCCTGGCCGGACCGGGCTGCAGAACAGCACGTGTCCCTCGGTGTCCGTGAGGACCATGGCCTTCACGGCATTCTGCTAGGTCTTGCTGGAGACGAATCTGTCCCAGTCCTTGCGGCCTGCGGCCGGGCGTCGCACACGGATCTCCGTGCCATCGACGATCCCGGTCCGGTCACCGGCCCCCAGGTACTCGATGACCTCAGCGAGGGTGCACAGCCGGACACCCGGCGCGACGGTGCAGCCCCACTGCGCGAGCAGGGGCCCCGAGGTGCACACCGCCATCCGATCCCGGTCCGTGGCACTGGGAGAGGGGGTTTTCGTCGTCGCCCCGGCACACGTCCACGATCATGCGTCTGTCCCCAGACCGTCTCCTGATTCCGCCCTGCCGAACTCGCCGCCTGGGCCGACGACCACCTCGGCTGAGACCTGCGGAGTGTGACTACTCGTCCGTGCGAGTGAGGTGAAGCAGGATCGGCGCCGGAGCGGCGGCCGTTCCACTACGAAGATCACAGACCGTTTGTGATCTTCGAGAGGGAACCCCGTCGTGCGCTTCGCTCCCGCCGCCCGGACAGTCGCCGCCGCGCTGTCCGTGCTCGCCGTCCTGCTCACCCCCGCCACCGCCCACGCAGCCGAGCACGCAGCCGCCCCCGGCGACACCGTGGTGCTGCCCGTCCGTGACGCCCTGGCCGCACTTCCCCTCCAGAGCGAGAACCGCACCGGCTACGAGCGCACCAAGTTCAAGCACTGGACCGACGCGGACCGGGACGGCTGCAACACGAGGGCCGAGGTCCTCAAGGCCGAAGCCGTCACCGCCCCGGCCCAAGGGCCCAACTGTGCACTGACCGGGGGAAGTTGGTACTCCCCCTACGACGACCGCTACCTCGACAGCGCGAGCAAACTGGATGTCGACCACCTCGTGCCGCTCGCCGAGGCCTGGGATTCCGGAGCATCCCAATGGACCGCGAAAGAACGCGAGTTGTACGCAAACGACCTGGACGACGCCCGCGACCTGATCGCGGTGTCCGCGGCCAGCAACCGCTCCAAGGCCGACAAGGACCCCAGCGAGTGGCTGCCCCCGTACGCGGGCTATCGCTGCCAGTACGACACCGACTGGATCGCCGACAAGACCCGTTGGGGCCTGAGCATCGACGCCATCGAGCGCGACGCGCTCACCCAGCAGCTCGCCGACTGCCCCGACCGGCCGATCACCGTCACCCTCGCCCGGTAAGCGCGACTCCGGTCCGCCGCTACGGGGGAAAGCTGCGGACCGGATGGCTGCCACGGTCTCATACCGTCGCCCGGGCGCGCCGCCTCCGGCGGAAAGTTGCGCCTGCACCAGGGCGAGTTGTGGCTCGATCGCCTGGCGCGGCTCCTCAGCCGAGGCCGAGACGGCTCAGGGCAGTGGTCCAGTCGGTGACGATCGCCTTCTGCGCGGCGGCGAGGGTGACGGTGCCCTTGCAGACCGCCGCGTGCAGCTTCGTCTCCACCGGATCCTTCGCGTTGTTGACCCCCGAGCCCCTCTTGTGGCCGGGGTCGGCCGGCTCCACCCACAAGTTGCGGTAGTCGTTGGGATCCCCGCCCAACTGCAGGCTGATCAGGTGGTCGTACTCCGCATCGCCCATGCGTCCGGTGAAGCCGTAGGAGGCGGCGTTCAGCTTCTTCTCCCTGCCGGTGACCGAGGTGGAGGGCCGGATGCCGGAGGTGTAGCCGCCCTTGCGGCAGATCGTCGACTTCAGATTCGACTGGGTCACCGCCGGGGAGACCGCGCCCGGCGTGCACTTGGGATCCTCGATCGGCTCGCCCTTGAGATACCGGTAGTGGCAGGTGCCCGCGGCCGGCTGTTTCTGCACCGTGTACGTCTTCTGCGGACCCGCCCCCACCGCAATCGCCCGCCCGGCCCCGCCGGCGCCTGACGCACCCGATGTAGCACTCGCGCTCTCGGACGCCGCGGAACCGCCCAGCGACGTAGGGGAGCAGCCCGCAAGAACCAGGCAGGTGAGCAGGACAGATGATGCGGCACGGCGGGTGGAACGCATGACGACCCCTCACGAGCAGGCGATGGCTGAGCAGATGCTGCCCTACCCGACTGCCGGCCTACCGCGCGGGGTGCCGCGCGAAGGCGCACTGCCGTCGCACAGCGCGCCGCGGGGCGGCGTGCAACGCGCGGCCCCCGTCTCGCCCACTGCGGGACGGGGGCCGTGTTCAAGCGGCGGGCAGGCCTTGCGCCTGTATCTGCCCGCTGATGGATTTCGATGCGGTGCGGCTGGGTGCCGCAGCGGGACGCTCTGGGGCTGGCCGAGTCTGTGTGCCGCCTACCGGTACCAGTACTTGACGCCCCGGTGGTGCGAGCACGTCCCACGAGCGTGGGCACTGTAGGAGTACGAGCCGTCCTTGCACTTCGCGGTAGCGCCGCGCGGATGCGGCGAGTTCGCCTTGCAGACGCCCGTCGTGTGCCGCGCGCAGGACGCGGCCGCCGCATCGGTCGCCACAGCTACGGGCACCAGGAGCGCCCCCGCCATCACTGCCGCCGCAACTGCGCCCCGGACTTTCGTCAGCATGATTCCCCTTCTGGTGGTTCGGAGAGGCGAGCATGCATCCGCCGACTGCGGCACCCGGACAGACCCGGCGGACCGTCACGCAGCGGTGACGCTCGTAGCAGAGCCGTCGCACCGGGTTCGAAGCGCGCGAACAAGCGGGCGAACCAGGGCGCTTTCAACTCTGCGGCGGCGCCTCGCACCCACAGGGGTATGCGCTTCTCTCCCGCCTGCGCGGCGGGTGGGTGGGCATCGTGGTTGACGCCGGGCAGCCTCTTCCCGAGGGCAGCCTCCGAAATTTGCGCAAACAGAATGAGGCGGAGGACTGGCGCGGCGGGCGGATCCCCTCTCGACCCGCAGGGGGTTGTGCGCGGGGCGCATAAGGGGAGGCTCAATAGGACGGGATCCCAGCGCCGTTCTGCATTCAAGCAGGAAGATCGCTCGACTGGTCAGTCGCGGTCATCTTCGGTCCGATTCAGGCAGACCTGAAAGCACTCGCGTGTTCGCCTCGGCCGCTTCCGGCAATTAGTCACCATCGCGGCGTTCGAACTTTGCGCGATGAACCGTTTATATAGCGCCGGGCGTGACGAAGGCACTACCGTCCGTTGACGCGAGGAAACCCCGGGCAGGCTCGCTACCAACTCCGGGGTCCCTCATCGACGAGACCAAGAAAGGCAGGTAAGTGCCCCGTGCTTGACCCGTTTTCCGTCGCCGCTCTCATCCGGGCGGCAACTCGCGACGACGCTAGCATTCCGCGTCTTCCCCGGCATGAAACGCGTATCGCGAGTGCCTGGACTGTCACGGCGCAGGCGAGCGTGTTCCTGGCTGTTGTCGTGCTGCCTCTGATTCTGATCCTCGGGTGGTGGACAGCACCTGCCACCGCAGCTGTGGTGGCAGGTCTGTTGGCGACGATGCGTCAGTCGCGCTGCTCCTACCAGCGTTTTCGGCTGAGCTGAGCAGCCTTGAGGGTGGCGGCGGGCTTCTGGGCGCGCCGCCACCCGTCGAGGCGGCAGCCGGTACTGCTGCTTTGGGAATGCCGAGTTCCTCTTCCAGGTGCGTAAGAAGTGACGCACCTGGGAGAGAAACGGCCACATGCACGTGGGAGGAACGATGGCGGGTACCAGTCCCCGCTATGACAGTTGCCGCTACTGCCAGGAGCGGTTTATCCGGAGGAACGGCCCCGGCCGGAAGAGGGAGTACTGCAGCATCGACTGCCGCCGTAAGGCGCAGCGTGAGCGGGATGGCCACCTGGAGCGGCAGGAGCACAGTGCGCTCCCGCTGGGCCGGCGGATCGCGGAGGATCTGCAGGCGCTGTCTGCGGCGCTGCTGGAGGCCGAGTACGACGCACGGTCTTTGACGGAACTGCTGCGCTGCGCGGACGAGGTGGCCCGTGAGGTGGACTACTACCGGGCTGCGGCGGTCCAGGATGCCCGCAATCTGGGGGCGAGCTGGGAGCAGGTTGCCGATGCCGCCCGGGTGAGCGCGACGACGGCGCGCACCCGGTGGCCGGAGAGCCGGGTCAAGGAGCGGCTGAAGCGGCGGGCCGGGGAGCGGGCCGCGGTGCGGCAGCCCTCCGTGCCCGTCGTGTCGGGGCTGGGTGACGCGGAGGGCAGGCTGCTGTCGCAGGCGGCCGAACGGGCATCGGTGAAGCTGGCCTCGGCTCTGTCGTATCTGCAACGGGCCAGCGGGCTGACGTTCAGGGAGGTGGCCGAGCAGACCTCGTTGTCGCCGTCGTACATCTCGCGGATTCTCTCGGGTGAGCGCACGCCGACCTGGCCGGTGGTGTGCACCCTGGTCGAACTGTTCCGTGGTGATCCTGCCGAGCTGAGTGTGCTGTTCGAGAGCGCGCACGGGATGGTGCCGCCGGGGCGGTATGCGATTCCCGATGCGGTGGCCCGTCTGCAGGCAGCGCTGCGGGGACTGCATCTGGCCGCGGGGCGCCCGCCATTCGGGGTGGTGCGCAAGGCCACGCGTGGGGCGCTGAGTACGCAGGCGGTCAGCGAGATCCTGGGCGGCGAGATGGTTGCGGGCTGGGAGCAGACGGCGGCGCTGGTGACCGCGCTGGGCGGCTGGCCGGCGGACGTGCGGCCGCTGTGGGAGGCCGTCCATTACACGTTCCTGCTCTGTCTGGACCCTCCGGAGGGTCCCGGACAGTTGCCTGCCGCACGTTCCGAGTCCCCCTGATGCTTCCCGTGTCCCCGGAGAGAGGTGCCATGTTCGTTTCTTTGCGCCGCCGCGGTGAGGTGCCGGTGCGGGCGTCCTGTCCGCAGCGGTCCCCGGGCGATGCTCCGCAGCCGGTGATCGAGTTGGTCCTGCCGCTGGAGTACACGGCGTTCTGTCTGCTGCACCAGGACCGTTATCTGCACTACACGCGGGAGCGGGTGCAGGATGCATGGATGAGCCGTCAGGTCGTGGAGGCCGTCCTGGGCAATCTCGCCACGATCTGGCCGACGGTCATCAGCAGTCCCCGTCCGGCGGCGGTGGCGTGGCGGCTGCTGGACACGCTCATCGCTTCTGCACTGCGCGGCCGCAAGGCCGGGACCGCGCAGTCGGCGGATGCGGTGCACCAACTGCTGCCGCGGGCACAGGCGGATGCGGTGATCCTGCGCTGCCGGCTGGACTTGAGCGAGAAGGAGGCGGCCGAGTTGATGGGGGTCGAGGCTCCGGCGGTCGCCTCCCAACTGCGGATGGCGCAGCGGGCGCTGCCGGGCCGGTGGACAGCGGCGCCCGCAGGAGCACAGCCGTAGAGGACCGCGCACGCCGGTGACAGCGGACGTCAGAGTCTTTGTTGTAGCGCACTTCGGGCCGTGGCGAATGATTCTACGAAGAACTATCCCGGCCGGGTGCGGCTTTCCTACCATGGAGTGTCCGCAGCATGCTGCGGGTGCCAAGACGGGGTGGGGTGCCGCATTGGAACGCGGGCGGGTGCCGCGGTTGGACGTCCTCGACGTCGCGTCGCCGAATCTTGCCCGGATGACGAACTGCCTGCTGGGCGGCAAGGATCACTATCCCGCCGACCGGGAGGCGTGTGAGCGGCTGCTGCACCTAGTGCCCGCCGCGCGGCATGTTGCCGATTCCGCGCACCGGTTCCTGCTGCGGGTGACCAGTCACCTGGCGCGGGAGTACAAGGTGCGCCAGTTCGTAGTCTTCGGCGCCGGGTTTCCCACCCCGGTGGCGATGCACCAGGTCGCCCAGAGCATCGATGCACGGGCGCGGGTCGTCTATGCCGCCGAGGACCCGCTGGTGCTCGCCCACACCAGGGCATTGTGGGAGGAACGGCGGCGCACCCTGGTCGTGCGGGCCGGCCCGCTGCAGACAGCGCAGCTGCTGTCCGACCCGGCGGTGTGCCAACTGATCGACATCACCCTGCCGGTGGCGGTGCTGTTCGTGTCCGTGCTCCACACGATCCCCGAATCCGCAGCCCCGGCCACGGTACTGGAGCAGGCGGCCGGCCTGCTCGCGCCGGGAAGCCTTGTCGCGGCCAGCCACCTGGTCAGTGAGGACGCCGGCGTACGGCGGCAGGCCGGTGCAGTGCTGCGGGAGGCTGCCGGGGCGCGGTGGGGGCGAGTACGTCCGCGCGCGGAGGTCGAGCCGTTCTTCGCCGCGCTGCGGCTGCTCACACCGGGGCTGGTCGATATCGGCCGGTGGCGGCCGGGCAGTGACCGCCTGGCGGATGCCGGCAGCCGGACGTGGGCCGAGCACGGCGGTGTGGCCCTGGTGCCCTGACCTACGGCGCGAGAGCCGCCTGGAGTTCAGCTGAGGGTGTACTCGAGCAGGTCGAGGCTTTCGTGCGGGGAGAGCGCGGCCTGGGCCAGGCCGTCCAGGACACCGCGATAGTGCTGGGTCTCCTCGGGCTTGTCCATGTACTCGGCGTCCCGCAGCTGCTCGAGGTAGACGATGTCGGGCAGCGGGGGAAGATCAAAGCGCAGGTGCGTGATCGGGAAACCGGCAGCGATGCAGCCGGGCCGGTTGAACGGTGCGATCTGGATCGTGATGTGGGCGAGCTGCGCCATCCTCATCAGATGCCGCAGCTGTTCGCGCATAACCTGCTCGCCACCCATGGGCCGGTGCAGAACGGCCTCGTCGAGGACCGCCCACAGACGGGGCGGGTCCTGGCGGGCAAGGACTTGCTGCCGGATCATCCGCAGCTCTACCCGGTCGTCGACCTCCTGCTGCGGAGCCTGGGGGTAGGCCTGGCGCACGAGCGCCTCGGTATAGGCGGGTGTCTGCAGCAGCCCGGGCACCAGCTGGACCTCGTAGGTGCGGATGGTGGAGGCGGCCTCCTGCAGGCCGATCAGTTTGCCGCACCAGTCGGGCAGGACCCCGTCGAAGCGATGCCACCACCCGGGCTGCCGGGAGATGCGCACCATCTCCGCGAAGCGGGCATGGGCGTGGAGGTCGGTGACGCCGTAGAGGGTGAGCAGGTCCCTCACGTCGTCGTGCTTGCAGGTGACCAGAGCACGCTCCATCCGGGAGATCTTGGCTTCCGAGCCGCGGATGGACCGGCCCGCCGCCTCCGCTTCGATGCCGGCTGCCTTGCGCAGTGTGCGCAGAAGGTGCCCCAGCACCAGGCGCAGCGCGATCGGGCTGCGCGCGGAGGCGGCGAGGTAGTACTCGAGCGTGAGGGCATCGACCGGAGGGGCGGGCGCGGGCATGGGGTCTCCTGTGAAGGGCAGACGACGAGCGTCAGTTTCGCAGGATGCCGTCCGGCAAGGGCCCAATTGGGCTTTTTCTGCCTGGTGTTAGCTGGCGATCAGGTCGAACTCGCCGTCCTTCGCCCCCGCGATGAAGGCCGCGATCTCCGCCCGCGTGTACACCAGCGCAGGACCGTGCGGATCACGGGAGTTGCGTACCGCCACAGAGCCTCCGCCCAGTAAGGCCAGTTCGACACAGTTTCCGTCAGCCGTGCTGTGACGGCTTTTCAGCCACGTCACATCGCGCAGGGAATCCGCCGGGACACCGTTGGTGATCTGCACCATGTCCGCCTTCCTTCGACCCTGTCCGAATTTCTCTCATCTCTGGTCCGTGCTGTTCTCCTTGCTGAGTACAAGCGTTCCCTCCCCTTCTCGTTCGGATGCAAGTCACTGATGCAATTGCACCCAGGGCGGGGCGAGGCGGATACTAACCAGTCGGGGCAAGTTGTGCGGCCCGCAAAACTGGACGTCTTCGGGGGGATGAACAGTGGCAGTACACGCGGTAGAGGCACTCAGCCAGGCCGCAGGAACCGAAATTCCACTCCTTTCTTCGAACCGTCGCCTGCTGGAGAACATCCCACTGGTCCCACCGACCGCACCAGACTGGGGACTTGCGCTGGGAATCAGTACGGCCGACTTCGCTGCCCGGGCCTTCACCTGCGAGCCCACCAGTCTGAAAATCGTCCGCCGCTTCGTGCGCGAGACCATCAGTGCCTGGGGACTCGACATGCTCGCCGACGACATGACGGCGGTGGTCAACGAGCTCACCACCAACGCAGTGCTGCACGCGCTGGCCGGATGCGGCGACGCACGCAGCAAGGCATGGCTGGGCGTGGCCCGCACCGGCGGTGCGCTGGTGTGCGCCGTGACCGATCCCAGTTCGGCTCCCCCTGCCCGCTGTCATCCGGAGCATCTGTCAGAAGCAGGCCGCGGTCTGCTTGTTGTAGAGGCATTGGCCAGTCAGTGGGGCTACGCGCAGACCGACCCCGACGGGAAAACCGTCTGGGCCCGTATCACCAACCCCCGCTGCTGACCGGTCGAAGCACCGTGACGGCTCAACGACGACCGTCTGCAGCAGTCGAACCGGGCCGTGTCTGTTCCGTGGAAGAGGGCCGGTCGCACCCGCCCCGTGTTGTGGCGGGTCATCCGTGGAAAGCTGCGTGCGGTGTCATGGTGATCCGTGGGGATGGTCATGGATCCAGGACAGGCCTCCGAGATCGAGGCGGGAGCGGGCACGGGTGACCGCGACGTAGGCGAGGCGGGCGTCTGCGTCGTCGATGGGTCCGGGTACGGCCCGGCCTTCGGCATCCTGCTGGTCGGTGTCCTTGGGCGGGGTGAAATCGTCTGCGATCGTCACGCGGGGCCATTCGCGGCCTTTGGCTTTGTGGGCGGTCGATACGGTCACCTGGGCGTGCTGTTCGGGCACGAGCCGGGCGACGGCGGTGAGGATGGCGTCGGTGCCGTGGGTGTCGACGAGGTCGATCAGGGGCTGTAGGTCGCGGCCGGCCGGGTCGTGGGCGGCGTAGTCCTGCAGTTCGCCCCAGGAAGGGAACAGGATCAGTTCGGGGTGGGTGGTGCGGCGGCCGTCTTTCAGGTCGCGGGCGGCCAGGGCCAGGGCGCGCAGGCTGTCTCCTCCCCCGACCAGCGCGACCCGGCATCCGGCGGTCATCAGGCCCATGACGTGTGCCATGGCGCCGACGTTGGTGCGGCACAGCACCACGTCAGGCTGGGTGAGGGGGCCGAGTTCGGTGGGCACGGCGGGGGTGCCGGTCAAACGGAGAGGGGCGTCGGCCAGGTGCAGCCAACGGTTGGCCTCCTCGGCGAGGAGGGGGCCGAAGCGGAAGGACTGGGACAGGGTCAGCTGAGTGCCGTCGAAGCCGGTCATGACGTCTTTGGCGCCGCGCCAGTGGTAGATGGCCTGGGCGGAATCGCCGACCATGACGAGCTGGGCATGGTCGCGCTGGCTGAGGAAGACCTGTTCGACGACGGGGTTAGTGTCCTGCGCCTCGTCCAGGAGCAGAAAATCGGTCTGGATGCGCGGCCGGGTGAGGGCCCAGATCTTCAGGTAGTGGTCGTGCTCGAAGCGGACCGCGCCGTCGTCCGGGTGTTGCAAGTCGACCCAGGCCTTGCGGGCGAACGGCACGATGTGAGCGGCGAGTTGGGCGTGCAGGTCGGTATGTTCCAGGCCGCGCAGTGGGGGCACGTGATGGCGGGTGATGGCCTCGTCCGCGGTGTGACAGAAGCGGGAGACGGTGCGCAGCGTGGCGTTGGAGAGGGCCTTTTGGGTCACCTCGCAGTCGCCGATGCGGATGGCTTTGGTGATGCCGAGGGCTTGCCCGGTCTGCCAGGCCGGACGGCGCGGCGCGTTCAGGCGGCGGGTGTAGCGGTGGCCGACGGCCCCGTAGGCCAGGGCATGCGCGGTCCTGCACTGGACGGTGTTCGGGAAGCGGGCGCCTGCCGCCTGGGCGACGGGCCGGTTGAAGGCGAGGTAGCGGCCGCGGCGCCGGGTGGCGTGGGCGAGGAGGGCGAGGGTGGTGGTCTTGCCAGTGCCAGCACCGGCCTGCAAGGCGAGGTGGTCACCGACCTGGAAGGCGTCGGCTGCTGCTGCCTGTTCGTCGGTCGGTTTCATGGCGTGGGCCTCTCAGGGAGCCGGGTGAGGGCGTGCCCGACGGCGGCCAGCAGGTGGGCGGGGGTGGTGTGGGCCAGGAGTTCGCGTACCGCCCGGTCGAGGCGGTCGGTCTCCTGGTCGGCGCGCTGGGCCAGGGCCCGGTGCAGGGCCAGTTCCACAAAGCGTTCAGGACTCTGGTTCGCGCGGCGGGCTTCAGTCTTGAGGACGGCGTGGGCGGCGGGCGGGAAGGCGACGTTGAGCAGCACCTTGTGGTCGGCGTCCGGGTAGTGCGTGGTGATCACGTCGATGGGCAGCCGTGCCCCGAACCGGTGGCGCAGCCTGCGGGCGGCCTGGTGAGGGGTCTTGGCGTGCACGAGGGCCATGAGTCGGGTGGCGTCGTGGTTGGCGGCGAACGGCAGTACGCGGGCGGCGCCGCGGCGTTCGGCCAGGCCCAGGGGGCGGGTGAGCACGATTTCCAGGGCGTGGTGCGGCATCGTCATCCCCTCCCCTGCCTGCGGGCCTGGGGGTGGGGCAGTCGGGTGTGGATGTGTGCCGCGTGCATGAGTGGGTCGAAGGCCTGCCATCCGGCCAGGGCGAGTTCAGCGGCACCGGGGGCTGCGGCGTGTGCGGGGCAGCGTTGGGCGCGCCAGCGCAGTTGCTCGCTGTAGGGGAGCTTGCCGAGGTCGTAGACGGCCATCAGTCCGTCGGGCAAAGCGAGTTGGCCGCGCTTCGCCGTGGCTGGCAGCAGTCTCCAGGTCCCGGTCGGACCGGTGGGGGCAGGGACCGTGTGGGCGCAGCGGTGTCGGTGGCGGGTCTGGGCCACGCAGCGCAGATCGTTGAGGGGGTGTTCGGCGAGGTAGCGGCAGAGCAGGATCTGCACGACGGGGCGGTCGGGTTCGCCGGTGTCGGTGGCGGTGGCGGGTTGTGTGCTGGTGGCCGGGGCCGGGGCGAAGACGCCGGTGTCGATCATGCGGCGGGTGCGGACGGCGAGTTGGCGTCGGATCGCTTCGAGGCCCGGGGCGGTGCGGCAGGTGAGGGTGCGGCGGGGGCAGAGCAGGGCATGCGGGACGCGGCACCAGTCGTTGCCGTCACCGTGCGGGTGGGCGATACCGCCGCTCAGATGCCAGCGGCAGGATTCGGGGACGTCGGCGACGGCCAGTTCGGCCGGGTGGAGGGCGATGGGCCGCTGGTCGGTGCGCTGGTAGAGATCGATGCGGTTGCCGCACTGGCGGCAGCAGCGGCTCTGGCCGGCGCGTAGTAGGCGGCTGGGACTGGTGCCGGCCCGGCCGAAGGCGGGCAGGCAGCCGGTCATGGGGGTGTGGTTCGGCACGGCGATCCCTTGGTGAGACTCAGTCGAGTGAGAGGGGGCTGCGGTCGGAGAGGGTGAGCCGGGCGACGAGACGCGCGAG
>NZ_JBLTJC010000176.1:0-20859 GCF_048158785.1 Streptomyces colwelliae
GCCCTATGTCGTTCGGACCGTCCCGCGAACACCGGCCCAGCGCGGGCCTGTTGACCCGGGACGGTCCGAACGACATAGGGCTCGCGGTCCTTCCAAGTCCGTCCAGGGGCAGCCCGACCAGGCCCGGCCAGGTCGGCACCGCTGCTGATTCCGGCACAGTGCCATACGTGGCTAGGACGTCCCTGAGTGGCCCCGCGCAGAGAGGACGTCCCTGAGTGGCCCGCACAGAACAGGACGTCCCTGAGTGGCCTGCACAGAACAGGACGTCCCTGAGTGGCCTGCACAGAACACGACGTCCCTGAGTGGCCTCGCACAGACCGGGGCCCCCGGCCGCAACCGCAGCCAGGGGCCCCGCACACCACACCTACGAGCGCGGTCGTGTCCGTCAGACGTTCACGCCGAAGTCCTGCGCGATACCGACCAGGCCGGAGGCGTAACCCTGGCCCACCGCGCGGAACTTCCACTCCGCGCCGTTGCGGTACAGCTCGCCGAAGACCATCGCCGTCTCCGTCGCCGCGTCCTCGGAGAGGTCGTAGCGGGCGATCTCCGCGCCGCCGGCCTGGTTCACGATGCGGATGTACGCGTTGCGGACCTGGCCGAAGTTCTGCGAGCGGGTCTCCGCGTCGTAGATCGAGACCGGGAAGACGATCTTCTCGACGTCCGCCGGGAGGCCGGCCAGGTTGACGTTGATCGCCTCGTCGTCGCCCGCGCCCTCGCCCGTGCGGTTGTCGCCGGTGTGGACGATCGTCTGGTCCGGGGTCGACTTGTTGTTGAAGAAGATGAAGTGACCGTCCGAGTAGACCTTGCCCTCGGGGTTGACCGCGATCGCCGAGGCGTCGAGGTCGAAGTCCGTGCCGGTGGTGGTGCGGACGTCCCAGCCGAGGCCTACGGTGACGGCGGTCAGGCCCGGGGCCTCCTTGGTGAGCGAGACGTTGCCACCCTTGGACAGGCTTACAGCCATTGTTGGGAGTCCTTCCCTCGTTGCGGTGCGGGCTTCGTACTGAGGACGAAGCTACCGGTACCTCTATGAACGCCAAGAGGGGTACCGAAGGTTCCAGGTGACTTTACTTTCTTTACCTGGAACGTTCGGGGTAATCGGAGTGACGTGGACCGGACAGACAGGCGACCATGGGGGCATGTCCGGTCCCTATCTCATCCGCGGCTCCGTCTCCCTGCCCGAGGCCGAGCTCATGTGGCGTTTCTCGCGGTCGTCAGGGCCGGGTGGGCAGCACGTCAACACCAGCGACTCCCAGGTGGAGCTGCGGTTCGACCTGGCCAAGACCGAGGCTCTGCCCGAGGTGTGGAAGGCGCGGGCGCTGGAACGGCTCGCCTCGCGGCTCGTCGACGGCGTCGTCACCGTACGGTCCTCCGAGCACCGGTCCCAGTGGCGCAACCGCGAGACCGCCGCCGTACGCCTCGCTGCGCTGCTCGCCGAGGCCACCGCGCCGCCGCCGAAGCCGCGCCGGGCCACCCGTATTCCGCGCGGTATCAACGAACGCCGGTTGCGGGAGAAGAAGCAGCGGTCCGACACGAAGCGGGGGCGGAACGGGCAGGGCTGGGGATAGTTCCGCGCCAGGTGCCCGTTGTCACATTTCTCCTCCGCCGTCCGTCCAGTCAGTGAAGGCGACGGACGGCGAAGAGGAGCGTGACCCATGGATGACTTCGAATTCCCCGAAAAGAACGGGCCCGAAGTGAACGGGAACGGGAACGGGGATGGTGACGGGGACGGAAACGACGGTGAATTTCTCGCCGCCCGATTCGAATCCCACCGCTCCCGCCTCCGTGCCGTCGCCTACCGCATGCTCGGCTCCTCCGCCGAGGCCGACGACGCCGTGCAGGAGGCCTGGTTCCGGCTGAGCCGTACGGACAGCGGGCGGGTGGAGAACCTGGGCGGCTGGCTCACGACCGTCGTCGGCCGGGTCTGCCTCGACATGCTCCGCTCCCGCAAGTCCCGCGCGGAGGAACCCCTCGACGCCGCTACGCCCGCTCCGGCACCCGGCCCCGATCCCGAACAGGACGCCCTCCTCGCCGACTCGGTCGGCGTCGCGCTGCTCGTCGTCCTGGAGACCCTGACCCCCGCCGAACGCCTCGCGTTCGTGCTGCACGACCTGTTCGCCGTCCCCTTCGAGGAGATCGCGTCCATCGTCGGCCGTACGCCCACGGCGGCACGGCAGTTGGCGAGCCGGGCCCGGCGCCGGGTGCAGGGCGCGCCCGCGCCGGACGCGGATCTCGTACGGCAACGGGCGGTCGCCGACGCGTTCCTCGCCGCCGTGCGCGAGGGCGACTTCGACGCGCTGGTGAAGGTGCTCGACCCGGACGTCGTCGCCCGCTCCGAGAGCGCCGTGACCGCGGGTGCCGCCTCCGTGGCGGCCGGCGCGACGAGCTTCGCCCACTTCGCCGCCTTCGCGCGGCACGCCCTGGTGGACGGCGCCACCGGCATCGCCCTGATCGTCGACGGCCGCCCCGAACGCACCCTGACCTTCACCTTCGTACGCGACCGCATCGCCGTGATCGACATCGTGACGGCCCCGGAGAAGGTGGCCCTGCTGGACGTGGTCCTCGTGGGCGACTGACGCGGGTCAACTGTGCTGGGCTGTTTCGGAGTCGGTTCGCCGCGCTCCTTCCGCCGGGATGACCAATCTCACCCCAACTGGCGTCACCGGCCCGGAAAGCCGTCCCCCCGACCTCCGCCGCCTACCCCAACTGCCGGTACCTGCCCCGGAAGTACGACAGCGGACCCCCCTCCGCGCTCCCCACCTCCGCCGTCAGCACCCGGCCGATGACCAGCGTGTGATCCCCCGCCGGGATCCGCTGTTCCGTCCGGCACTCCAGGGTGGCGAGGGCGCCGCGGACCAGGGGTGCGCCGGACGCTTCCCCGTGGACGTAGGGAATGTCGTCGAAGAGGAGACGGTCGCTGATGCGGCCCTTCATCGCGAAGCGGCCCGCGATGTGGCGCTGGCTCTCGGAGAGGACGGAGACGGCCCACAGGGGCTGTTCGTCGAGGAGGTCGTCCATGCGGGAGCCGTTGCGGAGGCTGACCAGGACCAGGGGCGGGTCCAGGGAGACCGACATGAAGGCGGTCGCCGTCATGCCGACGTCCTCGCCGACCGGAGCCTGGGGGTCGTCCGGGTCGTACGGCTCCTCGTGCGCGGTCACCAGGACCACGCCCGCGGCCAGCCGTGCGAGGGCGGCGCGGAACTCGTCGTTGCTCACCCCCACAGCATGCCCGGAGGGAACGGTCTTCGAAGTCGGCACGGTCTTCAGCACGCTCGAAACGCTAATCTCCGAGTTCCGCGCACCGCATCGGACCTTGGTACCGACAAGGTCCTAGGACCAACGGACCACGCGGCGGAACATCGTCGTGCATCATGTCCACACACCCGCACAGTTTGCGTTCAGTTAACGCACAGGGAAAAAGCAGAAACTCCACTCAATTGTTCATCTTCTGCTGTGACTTGAGTCACAAGAGGTAGTAATTGTTGACCCTGTGTACCGAGTGGGCAGCGCGCTGTGATTCAGTGGCGGGGAAGATGACCCTTGATTCACTGCGAGGTCTCGGGGGGAGGGCGAGTATGGAGACCGAGTCGGAACCCTACGTCCGTCTTGCGACCCTGCGACAACTGCACACGGTCATGGCGGACATGAACACCGCCCGCAGCCTGGCGGACACCCTTCAGACCGTCGCCGACGGCGTCGTCAACGGTCTCGGGTACGAGCTGGCCTGCGTCAACCTCGTCCGCCCCGACGGCGACCTCGTGGTCGCCGCCTTCGCGGGCAACTCCGCCGCCGAGGCACTCATCACCGGCCGCGTCGGCTCGCGCACCTCCTGGGAGCGCCGCCTCGGCATGGGCGAGTCCTGGGGCGACCTGCGGTTCATCCCGCACACCGAGGGCTGGGTCCTCGACGAGGACGACGTACCGCAGTGGTACACCGACGGCCCCGCACCCCGCTTCGAGGACGAGTGGCACCCGTCCGACCGGCTCTTCGCGCCCATGTACACCCCCGGCGTCTCCGGCGGCTCGTGCGGCGAGCTGATCGGCGTCCTGTCCGTGGATCGCCCGCGCAACGGCCGGCGGCCGGGCGCGTGGGGCCGCGAGGCGCTCCAGATGTACGCGTTCCAGGCGGCCATAGCGATCAGCAACGCCCGGCTGCGCGCCAACATGCAGCGCGCCCTGGTGAGGCTGGAGCGCGAGCAACAGGCCCTGCGCGCAAGCGAGGAGAGCTTCCGGCAGGCCTTCGAGTACGCCCCCTCCGGCATGGCGATAGCCGAGATGGGCGGCGACCAGCACGGCCGGATACTGCGGAGCAACGACGCCCTGTGCCGGCTGCTCGGCCGCCCGGCGTCCGCGATGCGCCGCTACTCCTTCTCGGACCTCGTCCACCCCGAGGACATAGGCACCCTGCTCAGAACCTCGGCGGAGGGCGGACGCGCGGAGCTCCGCCTGGGCCGCCGGGACGGCACGTACGTCTGGGTCTCGCTCCGCAACTCGGTCGTCGCGGACGCCGCCGACGGACCGCGCTTCCTCCTCTCCCACGTCGAGGACATAGAGGACCGCAAGCGCCGCGAGCTCCAGCTCGCCCACCGCGCCGCGCACGACGCGCTGACCGGCCTGCCGAACTCGGCGGAACTGCGCACCCGCCTCTCAGCCCGCCTCTGTCAGCGCCCGCAGTCCGCGTTCGCCGGCGAGATCGAGTCCATCGACGCCGCGTACGGACACGCGGCCTACGACGCGAACGGCCACGGCTTCGACTTCCGCCCCGGCGCCGACCTCCTCGACGCCTACGACCACCACGTCCACACCATCGCCCCCGAGGGCGAGCGGGACGACGGCACCAAGGGGCTCGCGGTTCTCTTCTGCGACCTCGACGGCTTCAAGTCGATCAACGACCGGTTCGGGCACAACGCGGGCGACGCGGTCCTCATCGAGGTCGCCCGGCGGCTCGGCCGGGCGGTGCGCGACGGCGACACGGTGGCCCGGCTCGGCGGCGACGAGTTCGTCGTCCTGGCCGACGGACTCGGCAAGGCCGACGCCGCCGACCTCGCCGTACGCCTGCGGAACGAGATCATCCAGCCCATCCGGGTCGACGGCCGGGCCATGCGGGTCGGGGCCAGCTTCGGTATCGGGTGGGCCCACTGCGGCATGACGGCGGACGAGGTCTTGAAGTCCGCTGACGAACGGATGTACATCGAGAAACGATCTCGTCCCAAACAGCACAGACGCGCGGGATGATCTCCAGGTCAGCGGTCTGATGCGGTCCGAGTCACCCGTTTGGACGACGCGGAGCGGGTAGGCTCGCAGTTCTCCAGACGTATCCAGACGTATCTGAAGCTGACGTATCTGCACCCGCACCTGTTGAGGAGTACCTAGGGATGACGCCCGGCAACAACGGCGCGAGCACGCCCGAGGACGACGACCCGTTCGGCTACCTCTACGCCGACGGCCAGGCCAACGGAGCCCAGCCGCCGTCCGGCGGTGGCTACGGCTACCCGGGTTCGGTCAACCGAGTGCGCCCGGTGGGCGAGCGCCAGTACGGCGGCCAGCAGGCCGCCGCCCCCACCGCCCAGTACCAGCAGCAGCCGTACGGCCAGACCGTCCCGCAGCAACAGCCCTACGGCGCCCAGCCGAACGCGAGCTACCAGGCCCCGGAGACCTTCCCCGGCGGCCCGCCCGCAGGCCAGCAGCCCCCGTCGTACAGCAACGGCGGTGGCGGCCGGGGCCGTGGCCCCAACACCAAGGGCCTGCTGATCGGGGCGATCGCGGTCGTCGCCGCGGTGGTCATCGGCATCAGCGTGGCGATGATGAACGGCAGCGACGACAAGAAGACGGACGACCAGGCGGGGTCGACCCCGTCGGCGTCGCAGAGCGCTTCGTCGAGCCCGTCGCCCAGCAGCAGCGCGTCGAGCGGGCTGGAGACGCAGACCATCGACGCCAAGGCGCTGAAGCTGGAGGGCGGCGCCACCCTGGCGTCGGACGTCGAGGGTGCCGACGCCGACGGCGGCATCTATGTGTCGGGCCTGAACGCCGTGGGTGCCTCGGTCACCTGGCAGATCAGCGGCATCCCCTCGGACGGCACCTACACGGTGTTCGCGCACTACAGCTCGACCAGCGACGACCAGCAGATGACGCTGAGCATCAACGGCAAGAAGTTCGGCAGCCCGTTCAGCCTGAAGAACTACGCGAAGGCCGCCGACGGCGACTTCGCGAAGGGCTGGACGACGAGCTACGCGTGGCCCACGCTCACCAAGGGCACCAACTCGATCTCCCTGTCCTGTGAGAACGCCGACAACTGCAATGTCCTGCTGGACCAGTTGTGGGTGAAGCAGGGCCAGGTCAAGAAGTAGCAGCCGGGCGCCGGGCCGAGAAGCGGCCGGGGCGCGTCAGGCCGCGGTGGCGTCCCCCGTCACCGCGACCCGGCCCAGCAGTTCCTCGTAGGCCGAGCGGTCGAACTCGCCCGCCACCGGCGCCAGTACGGTCGCCGCCGACAGCGCTACGGCCCGTGCCAGCCGGTCCGGCCACGGCAGCCGCTCCACCAGCCCCGACAGCAGGCCCGCGACCGCCGAGTCGCCCGCGCCGGTCGGGTTGCCGTGGACGCGGGCCGGGGGCGTCGCGTGCCAGGTGCCCTCCGGGGTCGCCGCCAGCAGGCCCTTCGCGCCGAGTGAGGCGACCACCGTGCGCGCACCCCGGCGACGCGCGTCCTGCGTGGCGCGCAACGGGTCGTGGGAGCCGGTGAGTTCGGCCAGTTCGTCGGTGTTGGGCTTGACGATGTCGGGGCGGGCGGCGACTCCCCGGCGCAGGGGTTCACCGCTGGTGTCGAGGAGAACCGGGACGCCGGCCGTTCGCGCGGTGCGGATCAGACCGGCGTACGCGCCCACCGGCACTCCAGGCGGGAGGCTTCCGCACAGGGCCACCACCGAGACCCCGCCGCCCAGCAGAGCCTCGTACGCCTCCAGGAAGGCCGACCACTCCGCCGAAGTGACCGTCGGGCCGGGCTCGTTGAGTTGAGTCGTGTCACCGGTCAGCTCGTCGACTATCGCTGTCGTGCGGCGGGTCGCGCCGGAGACCGGGACGAGCGCGTCCAACACGCCCGGTGTGCCGGTGAGTCGGTCCTGGACCACGCGGCCCGTGGCGCCGCCCGTGAAGCCGGAGACCGTCACCTCGTGGCCCAGGGCGGCCAGCACCCGGGCCACGTTCAGGCCTTTGCCGCCGGGGCGTTCGGTCACCTCGGAGACGCGGTGCGAAGCGTGCGGTCGCAACTCCCGCACCCGGTAGGTGATGTCGAGAGCGGTGTTCAGCGTCACCGTGAGGATCACCGGCCGACCTCCCCCGAAGTGTGTGTATCCGCCGTCCAGTTCGGGCTCGATCATGCCAAAGAGGCGGCGGTCCTCCCAGTCTCCCGGGACAACCGCCGCCTCAACAGCGGTACATTTCACCCCAGTTGGGGATCGACCACCCAAGTGCCGCGCCGCATCACGCCCTTGAGGTCGAACGCGGAGTCCAGCAGCACGAGGTCCGCGTACTTGCCGGGCTCCAGCGAGCCGATCTCGTCGTAACTCCCCAGCAGCCGGGCCGGGTTGGCCGAGATCGCGGCGACCACGTCCTCGACCGGCAGCCGGTCGATCGTCACCGAGCGCTTGAAGGCCCGGTCCAGGGTGAGGGTCGAGCCCGCGATGGAGCCGCCCTCCACCAGCCGTGCCACGCCTTCGCTCACCTCGACCTCCAGCGGGCCGAGCATGTAACGCCCGTCGCCGAAGCCCGCCGCGTCCATCGCGTCCGTGATGAACGCGACTCGCTCCGCACCGGCATGGTGGAACGCCAACTCCAGGGACGCGGGGTGGAGATGCGTACCGTCGTTGATCAACTCGACGGTGATGCGCTCGTCTTCGAGCAGCGCCGCGATCGGACCGGGTTCGCGGTGACCGAGCTGCGGCATCGCGTTGAACAGGTGCGTGGCGACCGTCGCGCCCGCGTCGATCGCCTCCACCGTCTGCTCGTACGACGCGTCGGTGTGCCCGATCGCCGCGATGACGCCGTGTTCGGCGAGGAGGCGTACGGAGTCGAGGCCGCCGGGGAGTTCGGTCGCGAGGGTGACCATCCTGGCCTGGCCGCGGGCCGCGTCGACCAGCTTGCGGACGTCCGCGGGGTCGGGGTCGCGGAGCAGGGCCTCGGAGTGGGCGCCCTTGCGGCACGGGGAGATGAACGGGCCCTCGAAGTGGATACCGGCGAGGTCGCCCTGCTCGGCCAGTTCGGAGAGGAGGCCGGCGCGCTGGGCGAGGAAGTCCATGTCGCCGGTGACGGTGGAGGCGACCAGGGTGGTGGTGCCGTGTTGGCGGTGGGTGTGGATGCCCTTGAGGACGTCCTCGATCGTGCCGGAGGTGAAGGAGGCGCCGCCACCTCCGTGGTTGTGCAGGTCTACGAATCCCGGTACTAGCGTGAACCCGGTGACGTCGAGTACCTGGGCGTTCTCAGGAGCGGCGCCGGTGATGCGGGTGCCGTCGATGATGAGCCGGCCGTCGCGCACGATTCCGGTCGGGAGGACCACGTTGGCACCGGACAGGATGAGGGGCGCCTTGCCGGATGCGGAGTGCGCGTCGAGTGTGGCTGGTCGCGCAGTTCCCCGCGCCCCTGGGTTGGGTGCCATTAGGGCGTTACCTCCGTGCGGTCGGTGTGGCTGAGGAGGTCCCAGGCCAGTAGGCCTGCACCTAGGCATCCGGCTGTGTCCCCTAGGGCCGCGGGGACGATTGACGGCAGCTTCTGGAAGGTGATCCGGTCCTGGACCGCCTCCCGTAGTGGTGTGAACAACGTTTCCCCCGCCTCCGCCAGGCCGCCACCGATGATGATCGTGCGGGGGTCCAGGAGGGTGAGGGCGGTGAGCAGGCCGTCGGCGAGGGCGTCGACGGCTTCCTGCCAGACCTTTTCCGCGCGAGGGTCTCCGGAAGTGACCGCCTTCGCGCAGTCCGCCGCGTCCGCCCCGGGGGCGCCGGAGACGGCCGCCCACGCCTCCGTCACCGCCGCCGCGGACGCGTACCGCTCCAGGCAGCCGGTCTGGCCGCAGGGGCAGGGGGTACCGCCCGGGCGTACGACGATGTGGCCGATCTCGCCGGCGAAGCCGTGCGCGCCCGCCTCCACCCGGCCGTCGATGCCGATCGCGCCCGCTATGCCGGTGCCGAGGGGGACGAAGAGAAACCTGTCGGCGCCCTTGCCCGCTCCTATGCGGCCCTCGGCGAGGCCGCCGGTGCGGACGTCGTGGCCGAGGGCGACCGGGACACCCAGCTCTCCGGCCAACAGGTCGCGCAGGGGTACGTCGCGCCAGCCGAGGTTGGCCGAGTAGGCGGCGATGCCGCGCTCGGCGTCGACGATGCCGGGGACGGCGACGCCGGCGGCGGACGCGGGTTCGCCGTAGTGCTCCTCGCCGTACGCGCGCAACTCGGCGGCGAAGCCGAGGATGTGCTCGACGACCGCGTCCGGTCCGCGCTCGCGGCCGGTCGCCCGGCGGGCCCGGTGGAGCAGCTCGCCCTCCGCCCCCACTAGGGCGGCCTTCATCCCGGTGCCGCCCACGTCGAGGGCGATGACATGTCTCACGGGGGACAGTGTGGCCCGTCTACCCGCGAGAGGTCTAGTCCACTTACGTGGTGTAGACCTTATGGGTTCGCGGAGCGAACGTCACGACAGCAAAGGTTGGGGATTCGGCAGTGCAGCGGCGCAGGACAGGAATGATCGCGGTGACGTCCGTACTGGGCATGACGGCGGTCCTCGGTGGCTGCGGCCTCGGCGGGGGTTCCGGTGATGTCACCCTGAGACTCGTCGCCGCGGACTACGGCGACTCGGCGTCGAACAGTTCGCGGAAATACTGGGACGGACTCGTCAAGGCGTACGAGGCGAAGCACGCGAACGTCAAGGTCGAGGTGAGCGTCTACTCCTGGAACGACGTCGACCGCAAGGTCAAGGAGATGGTCGCGGCCGGCAAGGCGCCCGACATGGCGCAGATCGGCGCCTACGCGGACTACGCCGACGCGGGCAAGCTGTACTCCACCGCCGACCTGCTCTCCATCCCGGTGGAGGCCGACTTCCTGGAGCCGCTCGCGGACGCGGGGCAGGTGAACCACATCCAGTACGGCCTGCCGTTCGCCGCGTCTACGCGCGTCCTCTTCTACAACAAGACCCTCTTCACCGAGGCCGGGCTGACCCCGCCGAAGGACTGGAGCGAGCTGGCCGCCGACGCGGAGGCGCTGAAGGAGCGGGGCGTGAAGTACCCGTTCGCGCTGCCGCTCGGGTCCGAGGAGGCGCAGGCCGAGACGATGCAGTGGCTGCTCGGCGGGGGCGGTGGCTACACCGACGACATCGGCACGTACACCCTCGACTCCACGCAGAACATCTCCACCTTCACCTGGCTGCGCGACAACCTTGTCGCCAAGGGCCTGACCGGTCCCGTCGCGCCCGCCAAGCTCAACCGCGCGGACGCGTTCGCCGCCTTCGCCAACGGTGACGTAGGCATGCTCAACGGGCACCCCACCCTCATGCAGCAGGCCGCCAAGAAGGGCGTCAAGTTCGGCACGGTCGCGATGCCCGGTCGCACCGGCAAGGCCAAGACCACGATGGGCGTCGCCGACTGGATGGCCGCGTTCAAGCAGAACGGCCACCGCGAGCAGATCGGCGACTTCCTCGACTTCGTCTACAGCGAGAAGAACGTCCTCGCCTTCTCCCGCGAGTACGACCTCCTGCCGGTGACCAACTCCGCGTCCGAGGCGATGGAGGAGTCGAAGCAGGACCAGGCCCTACGGCCCTTCCTGGCGGAACTCCCGCTGTCCACGCTCTACCCGGTCGGCAACACGTCCTGGTCCACGGTCAGCGCCGACATCAAGAAGCGGATAGGACAGGCGGTGTCCGCGAACGGCAGTCCGGGGGCGGTGCTGGGGCAGTTGCAGGCGTCGGCGACGTTGGCGGAGAGCGGTAAGTAGCGGCGAGTGCGGGGGTGCTGCGAGCAGCGTCCGGGGCCGTTGTCGGTGGCGGGGGTTACGGTGCAGGGCATGGACAAGGACCGGCCCTCGCGGCTTCCCCCGCTGGACCGGAGGGAACAGGACATCCTCGCGCTGGAGCGCCGCGGCTTCCCGGGCCCCGGCGTGAAGGAACGCGCGATACGCGAGGAGCTGGGCCTGGCCCCCGTGCGCTACTACCAGCTGCTCAACGCCCTGCTGGACGACGAGCGGGCCCTGGCCCACGACCCGGTGACGGTGAACAGGCTGCGACGGGTGCGGGAAAAACGCCGGTCGGAAAGATGAGGGTCCCGGCCGCACGGCGCTGAGCGAGGGGTGGGACCGGCGCCGCGCGGATAGGGTCGTCGACATGGGCAGCCCTCAGGACTCCACCGATCCCCTGCACACCCTGCCGACCCCCGTCACCCGCGCCGGTCGCGAGGCTCTGGAGGCGATCCTCGCCAAGCCGGCCGCTGCGGTGATCGGGCTCGACTTCGACGGCACACTCGCCCCGATCGTGCCGGACCCCGAGCAGGCCCGGGCCCACCCGGGCGCGGTACCGGCGCTGGCCGCACTCGCCCCGAAGGTGGCGTCCGTGGCCGTGATCACCGGCCGCCCGGCGGGCGTCGCGGTCCGCAACGGCGGCTTCGCGGGCGTACCGGGCCTGGAACACCTCGTCGTGCTGGGCCACTACGGCACGGAACGCTGGGACGCGGTGAGCAGCACGGTCAGCGCCCCCGCCCCGCACCCCGGGGTCGCGGCGGTCCGCGCCGAACTCCCGGGCTTCCTGGACGGGATCGGCGCCTGGCAGGGCACGTGGATCGAGGAGAAGGGCCGTGCGCTCGCGGTCCACACCCGCCGCGCCGAAGACCCCCAGGCCGCCTTCGAGGCCCTCCGCGCCCCCCTCACCGACCTCGCCACCCGCCACGGCCTGATCGTCGAACCGGGCCGCATGGTCCTGGAGTTGAGGCCGCCCGGCATGGACAAGGGCGTAGCGCTCACCGAGTACCTCCGCGAGACCGGCGCCGAGTCCGTCCTCTACGCCGGCGACGACCTGGGCGACCTCCCCGCCTTCGCCGCGGTGGAGAAGCTCCGCTCCGACGGCGTTCCGGGGCTGCTGGTGTGCAGCGGCAGCTCGGAGGTCGCGGAACTCTCGGACCGGGCGGACCTGGTGGTGGACGGCCCTGCGGGGGTCGTAGGACTGCTGGCGGCGATCGCGGCCCGACTGGGCTGAGCGGGATCGGGCGGGGGCTGTTCTGAAAAAGTGTGACACTTTCGCCGAAAGTGTCACACTTTTTCGGAGAGAGTGCTCCGGCGCTCAGCCCTGGAGCGCGTTCAGTTGCTCCATGAACCACTGGGCCGGGGGGAGTGCCGTGGCTGCGGCGGCCAACCTCTTTGTGCGTTCGGCCCGTTCCCCGGCCGGCATGGTCAACGCCTCGTGCAGGGCCGCCGCCGTGCCGATCACGTCGTACGGGTTGACCGGGATCGCGTCCTCGCCCAACTCCTCGTAGGCGCCCGCCTCTCGGGAGAGGACCAGGACGCAGCCCTCGTCGGAGACGACCGGGACCTCCTTGGCGACGAGGTTCATGCCGTCGCGGATGGGGTTCACCAGGGCGACGTCGGCGAGGCGGTACGCGGCCAGCGAGCGGGCGAAGTCGTCCTTGACGTGCAGGACGACCGGGGTCCAACCCGCCGTCCCGTACCGGGAGTTGATCTCGTCCGCCACCCGCTGCACCTCGGCCGTGTAGTCACGGTAGACGGCGAGGTCCTGCCGGGAGGGGTAGGCGAACGCCACGTGGACGACCCGCTCCAGCAACTCCGGGTGGTCGTCGAGGAGTTGGCGGTACGCCAGCAGCCCGCGCACGATGTTCTTGGACAGCTCGGTGCGGTCGACCCGAACGATCGCCTTCCGGCCCGCGCCGATCTCCTCGCGCAGCGCGACGATGCGCTCCTCCACGTCCGCCTCGTGCGAGCGGGCGCGCAGGAAGTCGGCGTCGGCGCCGAGGCCGTGGACGCCGATCCGCGTGTCACCCGGGCCCCCGGCGAACTCCGTACAACAGGCCGCGAACGCGTCCGCCCAGCGGTGGGTGAGGAAGCCGAGCCGGTCCGCGCCGAGCATGCCCGTCAGCAGTCGCTCACGGATGTCGTCCGGCAGCATCCGGAAGTAGTCCGCCGGTGCCCACGGCGTGTGCGAGAAGTGGCCGATGCGCAGATCCGGCCGCAACTCCCGCAGCATCCCCGGCACCAGGCACAGGTGGTAGTCCTGCACGATCGCGACGGCACCCACCGCCGCCTCCTGGGCCAGCGCCTCCGCGAACGCCCGGTTGTACGTCTCGTACGACGCCCACTGGCGCCGGAACTCCGCGTCGAAGACCGGCTCCAGCGGGGTCTGGTACAGCATGTGGTGGACGAACCACAGCACGGAGTTGGCGATGCCGTTGTACGCGTCGGCGTGCACGTCGGCCGGGATGTCCAGCATCCGTACGCCGTCCTCGCCGACCCCGCGCCGTACGGCCTCGCGGTCGCCGTCGGACAGCGCCGAGCACACCCACAGCGCCCCCGCGTCCGGCCCGATGGCCGACAGCCCGGACACCAGCCCGCCGCCACCCCGCCTGGCGCGCAGCGAACCGTCGTCGCCCACCTCGTACGAGACGGGACCGCGATTGGACGCGACGAGCACCTGAGCAGCACCGCGAGGGGGCGTGGAAGCCGTAGAAGCCGTGGAAGCCATACGCCACAACCTAGCCCGGCCCGGAAACGCTCAAACGTACGGACGGCCGTCGGCGGACTGTATGAGTCCGTATACGACCGTCCGTGAGCGTCTGTAACTGTGCGGTTATGCGACCTTGCGTGACTGGTACTCGGTGATGTCCGCCATCGGCGGGCGTTCCTCCGTGTCCACGGAGTACGTGCGCGGCTCGAAGCCGTCCGGACCCCGCTCGAACTGGGTCAGGGACGGCCGGATGAGGTGACCGCGGGCCAGCCTCAGCTGTGCCGTGCGGTAGATCTGCGCGGCCATCCGGCCCAGGGCCTGCCCGTCCTGGTGCCGGTGCTTGCGCACGCCCACGTCGACCTGGGCGAGGGCGTCCAGGCCCACCAGGTGCAGCGCGTCGACGAGCATGCCCAGCTCGATGCCGTACCCGACGGGGAACGGCAGTTGTTCGAGCAGGGAGCGGCGGGCCGCGTACTCGCCGCCGAGCGGCTGCACGAAACCGGCCAGCTGCGGCCAGTGCATGTTCAGCAGCGGGCGGGCCATCATCTCGGTGACCCGGCCGCCCTGGCCGGCCGCGCCGCCGAGCGGGCGGTCGTACATCGCCTTGACGAGGTCGACGCCGGGGTCGGTGAGCAGCGGGCCCACGATCCCGGTGACGAAGTCGGAGGAGAACTCCTTCAGGTCCGCGTCGACGAAGGCGACGATGTCGCCGCTGGTGACCAGCAGCGAGCGCCACAGCACCTCGCCCTTGCCGGGCACGGCGGGTATGCGGGGCAGGATGTCGTCACGGTGCACGACCCGGGCGCCCGCCGCGGCGGCCACCTCGGAGGTGCGGTCGGTGGACCCGGAGTCGACGACGACGATCTCGTCGACGAGCGGGACCTGCTGCATGAGGTCGTGACGGATGATCGCGACGATCTCGCCGACCGTCGCTTCCTCGTTGAGCGCGGGCAGCACGACGGACACCGACTGGCCCGTACGGTGCTTCGCGGCCAGGATCTTGTGGAGCGGCCGGTCGGTCATGGACCAGGAGCGGGTGCTCAGCCAGTGCTCGACTTCCTTCAGCACGTTGCGCGGCTCCTCTGCGTTCTCTCGGCGAGTAGTGGTCACGTTGTGTGTGTGATCCATCTCGCGGTTCGGACGGCTCACTCAACTGTCCTGGCCTTCGGTTACAGTCTTGAACAACGCTGATGACCATCGCATGTCGGGGGTCGTCAACGCTCACGCAAGTGACACAACCGCATACACAACTGAACACCGCTCATCCAGAGGGGCAGAGGGATACGGCCCGATGAAGCCCCGGCAACCCTCCAGCCGGTCTTGGCACGCAGCTACACGCTGACGTGGTGAGGCTCCCGGCTCGGGAAGGTGCCAAATCCGTCTCACGGCGAGATGCGTCGTGAGGAAGATGAGGAGAAAGGGCCTCCCCTCCATGGCTGCGCAGACTGTCGCAAGCACCACGAACTCCACGAACACGGACACGAACTCCGCGAACGCCGTCGATCTCGGCCCCGCCACCGCGCTGTCCTGCCGCGAGTGCGGACACCGCGTCCCGCTCGGTCCGGTCTTCGCCTGCGAGGAGTGTTTCGGCCCGCTGGAGATCGCCTACGACTTCTCGGCCTACGACACCGAAGAGCTCCGCAAGCGCATCGAAGCGGGCCCCGCGAACATCTGGCGTTACGCGCCCCTGCTGCCCGTCCCCGCCGACGTGGCCGACAAGCCGAACATCAACCCCGGCTGGACCAAGCTCGTCCAGGCCGACAACCTCGCCCGCGAACTGGGCGTCGACGCGGGCAAGTTGTTCGTCAAGGACGACTCCGGCAACCCGACGCACTCCTTCAAGGACCGCGTCGTCGCCCAGGCCATCGAGGCCGCCCGCGCCTTCAACTTCACCACCCTCTCCTGCTCCTCCACCGGCAACCTCGCCGGCGCCGTCGGTGCCGCCGCCGCCCGGGCCGGCTTCCGCTCCTGCGTGTTCATCCCGCACGACCTGGAGCAGGGCAAGGTCGTCATGGCCGCGATCTACGGCGGCGAGCTCGTCGGCATCGAGGGCAACTACGACGACGTGAACCGCTTCTGCTCCGAGCTGATCGGTGACCCGGCGGGCGAGGGCTGGGGGTTCGTCAACGTCAACCTGCGGCCGTACTACGCCGAGGGCTCCAAGACGCTCGCGTACGAGATCTGCGAGCAGCTGGGGTGGCAGCTCCCGGACCAGCTGGTCGTACCGATCGCCTCCGGATCGCAGCTCACGAAGATCGACAAGGGCTTGCAGGAGCTGATCAAGCTCGGGCTCGTCGAGGACAAGCCGTACAAGATCTTCGGCGCGCAGGCGGAGGGGTGTTCGCCGGTTTCCGTCGCGTACAAGGCCGGGCATGACGTCGTACGGCCGCAGAAGCCCAACACCATCGCGAAGTCGCTGGCGATCGGGAACCCGGCGGATGGTCCTTATGTGCTGGACATCGCCCGGCGGACCGGTGGGGCTGTCGAGGACGTCAACGACGAGCAGGTTGTCGACGCGATCAAGTTGCTGGCGCGGACCGAGGGGATCTTTGCGGAGACCGCGGGTGGGGTGACCGTTGGTGTGGCGAAGAAGCTGATCGAGAACGGGCTGTTGGACCCGACCCTCACGACGGTGGTCCTCAACACGGGCGACGGGCTCAAGACGTTGGATGCGGTTGCCGGTACTGGGCTCACCGCGACGATTCGCCCGAGTCTTGAGTCGTTCAGGGAAGCTGGACTCGCGTCCTAGCGTCGTTGTCGTCTGCGGGCCCGGTGGGGGCTGGTCGCGCAGTTCCCCGCGCCCCTAAAAGCAAAAGCCGCACCTGACCGGAGGTCATCAGCATGAGCGTTAGTGTCCGCATCCCTACCATTCTCCGCACCTATACCGGCGGGCAGGCCGAGGTGACCGCCGAAGGTGCCACCCTCGCCGAGGTCATCAGCGACCTTGAGAAGAACCACACGGGGATCTCTGCCCGCGTACTCGACGATCAGGGCAAGCTGCGGCGGTTCGTCAACGTGTATGTGAACGATGACGACGTGCGGTTCGAGCAGGGGCTGGAGACGGCCACTCCGGACGGGGCCGGGGTGTCGATCATTCCGGCCGTCGCCGGTGGCTGATAATTACCCTCGGTAACGCCGATTACCAAGAGTTCATAGAATTGCCCCCTCCGTGAGAGAAGCGGAGGGGGCAATTCTGTAGGGTTGAGCGGGGTACAGTTGGGGAACCCGCTCCACTCCGCATGCCGGACGCATATGAGTACCGGCTCCGCGTGCGATGAGAAGTAGCCAAAGTGTGCAGACCTTTTGCGCGTTATGTTCCCTTTATCGGGCCCGACTTGCCCTGAAGTCGGACGAATTCTCCGTAAATTCCCGACCGGTCCTGCCCTGAATTCTCGTCTGATTGACCTGTTGCAGACGGCAGTTGGACAGATACATTCGGCCGCGGTCGACGCGTTCCGGCGCACGCCCCCAAACCTGTGGGGGGTGAGGTCTGACCCGGATCCGCGAAGTGCGGGTCCGTGCAAGGGCCAGTAATAGGGGAGTTAGGCATGGCTCAGGGCACCGTCAAATGGTTCAACGCGGAGAAGGGGTACGGCTTCATCGCGGTCGACGGTGGTGCGGATGTTTTCGTCCACTACAGCGCGATTCAGATGGACGGCTACCGCACCCTGGAAGAGGGTCAGCGGGTCGATTTCGAGATCTCGCAGGGTCAGAAGGGGCCGCAGGCGGACATGGTCCGGCTCGCGACCAGCTGAAGCACGCGCCGACGAACAGCAGCGACGTTCTTCGTTCCTCACCGAAGGGCTCGTACTCCTGGGGGGTCACCTCCTGGGGTACGGGCCCTTCGTCATGCCCGGAGCCGGAGGTCGGAGCGGGGCCGGCGCGGGGGCTGGAGCGGGGGTCGGAGTGGGTGCCAGAACCTGGGAGCCGCTTGCACTCGACCATGCCGAGTGCTAATCATTGGCGTTAGCACTCTGAAGGTGAGAGTGATAACGAAGGACCGGGTCGGTGAGGCCCGCAGGCCAGGTGGTGCAAGGAACCACGGGGCAGGCAGGCCGTCCGTCGCGGGCGCCAGCGCGGTCCGGAGCAATCCACCCCAGTCCGGGAGGACCACTTCACATGGCCAAGATCATCGCGTTCGACGAGGAGGCACGGCGCGGTCTCGAGCGCGGGATGAACCAGCTCGCCGACGCCGTCAAGGTCACCCTTGGCCCCAAGGGCCGCAACGTCGTCCTCGAGAAGAAGTGGGGCGCCCCCACGATCACCAACGATGGTGTTTCCATCGCCAAGGAGATCGAGCTCGAGGACCCGTACGAGAAGATCGGCGCCGAGCTGGTCAAGGAAGTCGCCAAGAAGACGGACGACGTCGCCGGTGACGGTACGACCACCGCGACCGTCCTCGCCCAGGCCCTCGTCAAGGAGGGTCTGCGCAACGTAGCCGCGGGCGCCAACCCGATGGCCCTCAAGCGCGGTATCGAGAAGGCCGTCGAGGCCGTCTCCGGTGCCCTGCTGGAGCAGGCCAAGGACGTGGAGACCAAGGAGCAGATCGCTTCTACGGCCTCCATCTCCGCCGCCGACACCCAGATCGGCGAGCTCATCGCCGAGGCGATGGACAAGGTCGGCAAGGAAGGCGTCATCACCGTCGAGGAGTCCCAGACCTTCGGTCTTGAGCTTGAGCTCACCGAGGGTATGCGCTTCGACAAGGGCTACATCTCGGCGTACTTCGCCACCGACATGGAGCGTATGGAGGCCGTCCTCGACGACCCGTACATCCTGATCGCCAACTCGAAGATCGCCAACGTCAAGGACCTGCTCCCGCTCCTGGAGAAGGTCATGCAGTCGGGCAAGCCGCTGCTGATCATCGCCGAGGACGTCGAGGGCGAGGCCCTGTCCACGCTGGTCGTCAACAAGATCCGCGGCACCTTCAAGTCCGTCGCCGTCAAGGCTCCGGGCTTCGGTGACCGTCGCAAGGCCATGCTCGGCGACATCGCCATCCTCACGGGCGGCGAGGTCATCTCCGAGGAGGTCGGCCTCAAGCTGGAGAACGCGACCGTGGACCTGCTGGGTCGCGCTCGCAAGGTCGTCATCACCAAGGACGAGACGACGATCGTCGACGGCTCGGGCTCGGCGGACCAGGTTGCCGGTCGCGTCAACCAGATCCGCGCCGAGATCGAGAACAGCGACTCGGACTACGACCGCGAGAAGCTCCAGGAGCGCCTCGCCAAGCTCGCGGGTGGCGTCGCCGTCATCAAGGCGGGCGCGGCCACCGAGGTCGAGCTCAAGGAGCGCAAGCACCGCATCGAGGACGCCGTTCGCAACGCGAAGGCGGCCGTCGAGGAGGGCATCGTCGCCGGTGGCGGCGTCGCGCTCATCCAGGCCGGTCACGTCTTCGAGAAGCTCGAGCTCGAGGGTGACGAGGCCACCGGTGCCGCGATCGTCAAGCTGGCGCTCGAGGCCCCGCTGAAGCAGATCGCCGTCAACGGTGGTCTCGAAGGCGGAGTCGTCGTCGAGAAGGTCCGCAACCTGCCCATCGGTCACGGCCTCAACGCCGCGTCCGGTGAGTACGTGGACATGATCGCCGAGGGCATCATCGACCCGGCGAAGGTCACGCGCTCTGCCCTGCAGAACGCCGCGTCCATCGCCGCGCTGTTCCTCACCACCGAGGCCGTCATCGCCGACAAGCCCGAGAAGGCCGGTGCCGGCGCGGGCGCCGGCGGCGGCATGCCGGGCGGTGACATGGACTTCTGATCGACCTCTGGTTGATCAACGGTCTTACCGAGGGCGGTACTTCCTGTTCCGACAGGGGGTGCCGCCCTCGGGCGTGTCCGGGATCACAGGCCGAGGTGGGGGACGGTCGGAATGAGGGGCTTGGCCGGAAGGTTGTTGTTGACGCATGATCGATGCATACGCACATACCGGCTGGTACCCGATATCCGGTGCCTGGTATCCCGAGGAGCCCCCACACGTGTCTACGACCGCCCCCGCATCCCGAGCGGCCGAAGTCCTCGACCGCCCGATCACCCTCAACGGCCTGACCGTCCCGAACCGGATCGTGATGGCGCCGATGACCCGGCAGTTCTCGCCGGGCGGCATCCCCGGTGAGGACGTGGTCGGGTACTACTCCCGCCGCGCCGCCGCGGGCGTCGGCCTCATCGTCACCGAGGGCACCTACGTCGGCCACGAATCGGCCGGGCAGAGCGACGACATCCCGCGCTTCCACGGCGAGGAGCAGCTCGTCGGCTGGGCGAAGGTCGCCGAGGGCGTGCACGCGGCGGGCGGCACGATCGTGCCGCAGCTGTGGCACATCGGCATGGTCCGCGAGCAGGGCCAGCCGCCCTACGCCGAGGCCCCTGCGGTCGGCCCCTCCGGGCTGCGCATCGGCAGCGACGAGGTCACCGGTACGGCCATGACGCAGCGGGACCTGGACGACGTCATCGGCGCGTTCGCCGAGGCCGCGGCCGCGGCGGAGCGGATCGGCTTCGACGGGGTCGAGCTGCACGGCGCGCACGGCTATCTCCTCGACCAGTTCCTCTGGGCGGGCACCAACCGTCGTACGGACGCCTACGGCGGTGACGCGGTCGCCCGTACGAAGTTCGCGGCGGAGATCGTGGCGGCGGTCCGGGAGACCGTGTCCCCGGAGTTCCCGATCATCTTCCGTTACTCGCAGTGGAAGCAGGACGTCTACCGTGCCCGTCTCGCCGAGACGCCGGAGGAGCTGGAGGCGATCCTGACCCCGCTCGCGGCGGCCGGTGTCGACGTCTTCCACGCGTCCACCCGTCGTTACTGGCTCCCCGAGTTCGAGGACACCGGCTCCGACCTCAACCTTGCCGGCTGGACCAAGAAGCTCACCGGCAAGCAGACCATCACGGTCGGCTCGGTCGGCCTCGACGGGGACTTCCTCAAGGGGTTCCGGGGTGAGGGTGCTCCGGTCAAGGGCATCGACGATCTCCTCGACAGCCTGGAGCGGGACGAGTTCGACATGGTGGCGGTGGGGCGTGCGCTTCTCCAGGACCCGGAGTGGGCGGCGAAGCTGCTCGCGGGGCGGGTGGAGGAGCTGGCGCCTTATGACGCGGCGGCGCTGAAGTCGCTGAGCTGAGCGCTGAGTTGTGGGTGCGGGTCGGTGGGGGTGACCGTCCCTGGGGGCTGCGCCCCCAGACCCCCATCGGCCCTGAAG